>JAISFM010000120.1 GCA_031263605.1 Clostridiales bacterium
TATTCAATCACGCAACGATTTGCGGGGCAAGTTTCAGCAGCACCTCCGCCGTCGCCAGCGCGTCGGAGGCGGCGCGGTGGGCGCGGGTGTTGTCGATGTTCAGGGCTTTGCAGACCATCGCGAGGTTGAACCGCGTCAAGCCACGGACATGCTCCTGCGCGAGTTTGATCGTATCGACCTGCTCGTTCCCGAACAGGCAGCCCAATTTCTCGCCCGCCCGCTCGATGAACGCGATGTCGAAACCGATGTTGTGCGCGACTAAAACGCTGTCTTGCGTGAATTTATAGAAATCCATGATCACGTCCCCGACGGCCGGCGCGTCGGCCACGTCCTTGTCGGCAAGCCCCGTGATCCCCGTAATCTCGTCCGTAATGTGCACGCCCGGGTTGATCAGCGTGCTGAACTCCTCGACAATCCTGCCGTTGCGGATCTTGTACGCCGAAATCTCGATGATTTTGTCCGCAACCGGGGACAGCCCCGTCGTTTCCGTGTCGAATACGACGAAATCCCTGCCCTTTAAATAGCGGCACGGCTCGGCGGCCATGCCGAACAGGTCCTCCTGCGCGAAATCGACGCGCTTTTGGGGGAAAACCGTGCGGTACTTTTCGGGGTAGGGCGCCTTGTATTTCTTTTCCTCGGGCGGCGGCGGCAACTCGCAAAAGCCGATCCGGCGCGCTTTGAGCGTGAAGGAACTCCGGCCGTTAAACTCCTCTTTTTCGAGTTCGCCCGCGACGATCAGCGTGTCCCCCGTTTTCAAGGTCTGTGTTTTTTGGTCGGTTTCGGGACGGCTGAAATACAGCACCTTTATCTGCCCGGTATGGTCGCGCAGCATGATGCTGAACACGTGCCGCCCCTCGGGGTTCTTGCCGTTCTTGATGTCGAACATGCGCAAATCCGCGATTTTCCCCGCCGCGCAGGCGTCCGCGTGGGCGAAATTCAAGTCCTTGATCCGGCGCGGCTTGTCCTCGATGATCCCGCCGATAAAGGGGCTGACCTCCGCGACGGGCGTGTACTGCACGGGCGTTTGCGTATAGACCGCCGTTTTGGGCTCGGGCGGCGGCAAGCCCTCCCCCGCCGCCGTTTCCGGCTCCTTTTTAAGGAAGTCGATGTGGAAATCCGCGCAATAGGCCGTGTCCAAATAGTCGGCCAGTTTCCCCTTTAACCCGGTTTCCTCCGCGTAGGCGCAGACCTCGGGCGGGAACGTCAAGGCCAGTTTCACCGCGCCGCCTTGCAAAAGTTCCGCCGCCAACGCCGGCGTTTGCGCCGCGATCATCGGGTTGAGTTTCAAAAATTTCAGTACGTCCGCGGCAAGCAGGTCGGCGTCCACGTGGCTCTTTTTGAATTGCACCTCGTAACGGAACCCGCCGGCGAGTATCCTTTCGGTCAAAGCCGCCGCCTCGGTTTGCGCGGCTTCGTCAAAGCCCCGCGCGCTTTCGGGGTACATGTAAAAGACGCGGCAGGCCTTGTCCGGCAGGTCGAGGTCGATTTTCGACAGGCGCAAGAACGCGAACCGGCCGTTCGACAGAGCGTTGAGTTCATCTAATAATTTTACGTTTTTCATAATCTTTTACAGTCCACAGTTCACAGTGCACAGTCCACAGTTTCGGTTTTGTTTTTTTTCACGGTATGCAGTTTTACAGTCCGCAGTTCACAGTGCACAGTCCACAGTTTCGGATAAAGTCCCGTAAAGCGGCAGTGCCTGTGGGTAAGTAACATAAAGCGCACGCAAAGTTTCTTTTTCGACAGGTCAACAACTGTGCACTGTGGACTGTGCACTGTGGACTGTTACAATAGTTTTGCCAACTCCTCTATAAACTCGGCGAACAATACCTCGTTGTCCACCGTGCGCAGGATTTTGCCCTTTTTAAACAAGGCCGATTTGCCCGGCCCGCCCGCTATACCTAAATCCGCGCCCGCCGCCTCGCCCGGGCCGTTGACCGCGCAGCCCATAACCGCCAGTTTAAGGGGCCTCGTCACGGTTTTGGTCATCTCCTCCACCGTGTCCACAAGCGCGGCCAAATCGATTCGGCAACGCCCGCAGGTCGGGCAGGAAATCACTTCGGCGTAGTTTTTGTCAAGGCCCAACGCGCGTAAGATGCCCCGCGCGGCCTCGATTTCGCGCACCGGGTCGCCCGTCAACGATACGCGGATCGTGTCGCCGATTCCGTCGGCCAGCAACGCGCCGATTCCGATCGCGGACTTGATAACGCCGGACTTCGGGCTGCCCGCCTCGGTGACCCCTAAATGCAGCGGGTAATTCGTTTCGGCGGCAATCAGGCGGTTGGCCTCGATCATCGACCGAACCGAACTCGATTTGACCGAAATCACAATGTCGTAAAAGCCGAAACCTTCAAGGAGGCGCGCCGCCCGCAACGCGCTGACGCAAAGGGCTTTGGGCGTGTCGCCGTATTCGGCGAAAACGTCCTTTTCCAGACTGCCGCCGTTGATTCCGACCCGAATCGGTATCCCGCGCGCCGCCGCCGCGTCGCACACCGCGCGGACCTTTTCCCCGCCGCCGATATTGCCGGGGTTGATCCGCAGTTTGTGCGCCCCGTTCTCGGCGGCCGCAATCGCCAGCCTGTAATCGAACTGAATATCGGCGGCCAGCGGGATTTTAATTTTACCGACAATCTCCCGCACCGCCCGCGCGTCGGCTTCGTCCGTCACCGCGACGCGCGCGAGGTCGCACCCCGCCGCCTCTAATTTCTTGATTTGCGCGACTGTCGCGCCCACGTCGGACGCGCGGGTACTCGTCATCGATTGAATGACGACCCGCCCCCCGCCGCCGATGAACAGGTCCTTGACGGGAATGCGGCGGGTTAGGCGTTTCGTTTTGGCGTTGTTTTTATTACTCAACATA
>JAISFM010000143.1 GCA_031263605.1 Clostridiales bacterium
CGCAAACGCCCCCCCGCGCCCCTTGCGGCGCGAGAACCACGCTCACGCCCGTGTTCTCGTTTTCGTTCGAGCCTATATAAATATCTTTCATATCTTTTTTCTTTTTTTCTTTTTTCGGAGAAAACTTTTTTGTTAAAAAGTTTTCTCCGAACCTCTTTCAAAAAACTTTCGGCGTTTAGAATTAAACTTGTTGCGAAATCTATTTAAACCCGTATAGCAATCGTAACAACTCCTATTGCTATTATACCACCTTTATGCTATAATAGCAATATATAAGAGAGGCAACCATGACGGTATTTTATTTCAGCGCGACCGGCAACAGCCTTGCCGTGGCGAAACGGATCGGCGGCACGTTGATCTCTATCCCGCAAGTCGCGGATACTGCGGGCTTAAACTATTCGGACGACGTAATCGGGCTTATCGTTCCGGTTTACGCTTTTACCACGCCCTGCATCGTCAAGCGTTTTTTGAAAAAGGTACGGTGGCAAGCGGACTATGTTTTCGCGATCGGCACGCACGGCGACAGGTACGGCGGTTTCTGCACCGATTTAGCGAAGTTCTGTCAAAAACGGAAGTTGCGCCTCGATTATGCCGCCACCCTTAAAATGGTTGACAACGCCCTGATCGGTTACGAGATAGCGGAACAGATCCGCACCCTGCCCTCTAAACGCGTTGACGAGCAATTTACGGCTATCGCCGCCGACATTGCCGCCCGGAAACGGTTTATCAAGCCGATGCTGCAAAGCGAAAAGCGGCGGAACCGCCAAATCAAAATGTTGAGGCCGTTAATCATGAACCCGCGCATCGGGCGCAAAATGATACGCGCGGACGCCAAATGCACGCGTTGCGGCGTTTGCGCCGCGGTCTGCCCGAACGGCAATATCGCCGTGACGGAAACCGTCAAAATCGGGAAACGCTGCGAAATGTGCGGCGGCTGCGTTCACAATTGCCCCGCGAACGCATTGCACCAACGCGGCGAAAAGAGCGCGGCCCGCTGGCGCAACCCGGAAGTATCCCTAAAAGAACTGATCGAAGCGAACAACCGCGAGGAGCGAAGATAGGTAAGAGGTAAAAGGTAAGAGGTGCGGGTAAGAAACGCAAATCACCCCCAAAGCCCCTTTTGCGACAGGTCAACAATTTGTCAATTGTAAATTGTCAATCGTAAATTGCAAATTGTCCCTTGCAAATTGCAAGGGACAATTTGCAAACATTTGGTCATCAAACTATTGACATTCCGAAAATCCCATGATATACTGTAATTGTAATTTTTCTATCCGGGTCCTCGCTCTTTGGCAACTGAATAGTAGACTCTTGTGCGTTCCCTCCGCCGAGCGACGGTGCCCCTTTTGACATGCCGTTCAAATCCCGCCCCGCGACAAGCCTAATAACAGCGGCAACGCTATTTATCCACCCCCACTGTACACGGAGTGGACAAACCGCATTGCTATCGGTCATTAGAGTTGCAGCGAAATGAATACGGGGTCATTGCGAAGAGCGCGAACGCCCCGCGTGTCATTGCGAGGAGCGCGAAGCGCGACGCGGCAATCTCTACCGAACAGAGGAACGCCCCGCGCTTTCCTCTGTTCGGTAGACTTGTTGCGAACGCGCTGCCCTCTGCCATTAGAGTTGCCGCAAAAACCCGTCGCAATTCCGCTCGCCTTTGTGAATTTCGCCACAACTCTATTGGGAGCGCAACGGCCAAAGTTATTGCGAAGAGCGACAGCGACGAAGCAATCTCTACCGAACGCGAAACGCGCCTATTTATATAGCGATTGTCGCGTCGCGCTCCGCGCTCCTCGCAATGACAACCCGAGTTTATGTTCCACGCTCCTTGTCCACTTCGCATGGCACAACATCTTTGTCCACTCCGACGGCATAACATGTTGTCCACTCCCCCTGTGCAGGGAGTGTACAAACCGCATTGCTGCCGGTCATTGCGAGGAGGACGCGTAAAGCGTCTGACGAAGCAATCTCTACCGAACACGAAACGCGCCTATTTATATAGAGATTGCCGCGTCGCGTTCCGCGCTCCTCGCAATGACCCCGTAGCAACGCTATTTGTCCACTCCCCCTGTGCAGAACAACTGGACATCCGGCATAAATTGTGGTATAATAATCTCGAAAATACACGTGCCTATTGTCGCGGCCTATTTTAGCGGCATAGATGCGAGCCGTTTTGGGAAAGCGTTGGCTTTTCGGGCAAGGTGTATTTTGATACGCGCGCTTCGCCCGACAAACCGTCGCTCGACGCAGAAACGCTATATGCCGTTAAAATGAACGAGGAAGAAATCAGAACCGCAGTCGCGGCCAATATTGTGCGCTATCGCCGTCAATTCAATTTGACGCAGGCCGAACTTGCCGAAATGCTGAACTATTCGGACAAGGCGGTCAGCAAATGGGAACGCGCCGAATCCGTGCCCGACGTCTATATTTTAAAACAACTGTCGGGAATTTTCGGCGTCACCGTAGACGGTCTTTTGTCCGGCGAACGGGAGGAAAAGCCCGCCGTGAAAAAACTTTCGACGCGGGTGCGCTTGCTCGTGCCGATTATGTCCGCCCTCATTCTGTTCTTTCTCATGACCGTAGCGTTCAGCGTCCTGACCATGCTGCCTGTCGACTGGAAAAGGTCGTGGCTGCTCTTTGTGTATGTCCTGCCCGCCGTCGCCGTCGTTTTCATCGTCTTTTCCGCGATCTGGGGCAAAGCCCTGTATACCGCGCTGTTTGTTTCGGCGTTGATTTGGTCGCTCGCCCTGTCGCTGTTCCTAACCTTCGAGTTGGACAACACGTTCCTGCTTTTCATTATCGCCGCCCCCCTGCAAATCTTGACCGCGCTCGGGTGGTGGCTGTTCCGCTCGCACAAAAAGAAACCCGACAGATTAGCGGCGGCCGTTCCGCCCGACAAAAAGAAACTCTGAAAAAGATCGGGGCGCATATAAATACCCCGCCGCAACCGACGGGGTATCATTATAGTTTAAGGTTATTTATGAAACAACATTCTTATCTCGCAACAATACTAATACCTGTGTTTGGGTTTCTCTTTTTATGCGTATGTGCAGGATTTGCGATTAAAAGTTATTTTCGGGTAAAAGGCGAACAAGACGCAATTGCGGGCGGCATTATTGTTAAGGCGACATATATCAGCATTCAACCGGGCGGGGGAAGAAATACTTCCGACTATTATCACGTATGGTATGAGTTTTACGATGAGAACGGTATCCGATATTCAGGGTTAGGGCTTATAGGGGTTACGGAGGACGAAGCGAGAGCGGCGGTGGGAAAGACTGTAAATATATATATCGACGGTAAAGGGCATAGTATTGCGGTCGGGGAAAAGGCAAACAGCGCGGGCAATTTGATTTTATCGATTGTTCTTACATTTATAATTGTCGCAAGCCTGCTTTCCGCGATTATCTTTTACTTTCGGTCTGAAAGACCAAAAAAACGCAAGAAAAAACATCAAATTGACATGGAAACAGATACGACCGACGAATCAAATCAATGACAATGTAACAGCGGCGCAAATAAACCGTAGTTTAACCCGCCCGTTTGCCACTCTTAAAACAAAGCCCTCTTAAAACAAAACCTTTAATTCCGCCGCGACTTTTTCAAAGAACGCCGCGTTGGCGGCTTTGTCCACAAAAGCGGTCGCATAGATTTTAATCAACGGTTCCGTCCCGCTCGGGCGCACTATGATTTGATTTCCGCCGTCGAGGTTGTACTTTAACACGTCGGATTTGGGCAATTTGGTTTCGGTTTGCGTCAGATAATCCGTGATTTTTACAACGGAAATCCCCGCGAAAGCGCGCGGCGGGTTCGACCGCAACGCCGACAGGACGGTCCGCATTTTCGTGTTGCCGTCCGCGCCCGCAAATTCAAAACTGAACAACTTGTGCTCGCACAAACCGTATTTCGCGTAGAGCGCGTCGATAGCGTCCTTCAAGGTCTTGCCGCGCTTTTTATGGTACGCCGCCATTTCGCAAATCAGCATGGACGCGACTACCGCGTCCTTATCCCGCACATACGAGCCTTTCAAATACCCGTAACTTTCCTCGAACCCGAGCGCGAACCGCGCCGCCTCGCCGCGCTTTTCCAATTCGCCGACGGCCTCGCCGATGTATTTAAAGCCCGTCAGCACATCGATAACGTCCGCGCCGAGGTCCCGCGCCACTTTTTCGCCCAAAACCGTCGTGACGATCGTTTTAACGACGACGGGGTTTTTGATTTTCACCGCGGATAAAATATACTCGCACAGCAAAACGCCCACCTCGTTGCCCGTCATCAAAATGTAATCCCCGCCGTGCCGGACCGCGATCCCCACCCTGTCGGCGTCGGGGTCGGTAGCCAAAGCCATATCCGCGCCGTTTCGCCGCGCGCAGTCCAGAACGAGGGACAAAGCCTCTTTCTTTTCGGGGTTGGGGTACGGGCAGGTCGGAAAATTGCCGTCGGGCTGAGCCTGTTCCGGCACGGCGTACACCGCGCGGACGCCCGCCCTCTTTAAAATCTCGGGGACGAGGCGATATCCGGTCCCGTTTAACGGCGAATAAGCGACGGAAAAATCCGCGCCGATTTCCTCGCCAACCGCTTCATTTTGCACGGCGTTTAAGTATTCGCCCTCGACGGTATCGGGCATGTATTCGACCGCGCCCGCTTTTATATACTCCTCGAAAGGCGCGGGCTCGTTTCCGAAATACGCCGCCTTTTCGATATGGGCGGCTACCGCGCCGGCGGCCGCGTCGGTGAGTTGGCAGCCGTCCGCGCCGTACACCTTATAGCCGTTGTATTGGGCGGGGTTGTGGCTCGCGGTGACCATCACGCCCGCGGCGGCGCGGTAAAAGCGCGTCGCAAAGGACAAAAACGGCGTGGGCATCAACTCCCGCGCTATATAGGCTTTGATTCCGTTTTGCGCGAAAATCTCCGCCGCGCAACGGGCGAATACGTCGCTCTTTCTCCGGCTGTCATAGGCGATACAAACGCTCTTGCCGTTTGCGGCGCGCAAATACGCGGCCAGCCCGCGCGTGATTTTGCGAATCGTATAGACGTTCAGGCAATTCGTCCCCGCGCCTAAAATCCCGCGCAAGCCGCCCGTGCCAAAAGTCAACTCCTTGTAAAAGGCGTCCTTGATCCGCCGCTCGTCGCCCGCCATCGCGGCAAGTTCCGCAACGACTTCGGGATCCCGAGCCTGTTTCAACCATTCTTGATAAATTTGCATGGCCAAATTATACCATATTTTCATCGCAAATGTAAAGAAAATTAGGGGGGCGAATGCGTATAAAACAGGGCTGCGCCCCGCTTTGGCGTTGTCGTTTTCAACAAAAACCGCATTGATACGGGGTCATTGCGAGGAGCGCGGAAGCGCGACGCGGCAATCTCTACCATACACTGAAACGCCCCTTACGGGTACAAAAATAGGCAGGACAGAGTCATCGGAGCCGTTACGAAACCTATTGCGCGGAGGGCGCATAAGTCAAGAAACAAGTTTAATCAAAAACCGCGTCACGTTTTCGTAAACCGACCCCGCCGAAACGGGCTTGAACAAAATCACGGGGCTTTTGTCGGCCTTTAAAACGCAGCAATGCGAAAACGCCGCCACCGCCGCGCTGACCTTGTCGGTGACCCGCGAAAAGGAATCGAACTCTAAACGCCCCTCTTTGCGCTTCAAAACGGCTTTGGCCGCGCCGGCGCGGGCGGCGAACGCGCGCAACAGCCCCGAATTGACCAAATTTTGCACGGGCAAGGGCGGCGGGCCGTACACGTCGGCCAACTCCGCCAACAGTTTTTCGCGCTCTTTCAGGGCGCGCAGCGCGCCGATCCGCTGGTACAGCCGCATACGCCCCGCGTCGTCGCCGATATAGGCGTCGGGGATATAAGCGTCCAAATCGGATTCCAATTTTGTGTCGGGCTCGTCGGCGGCCGCCTTCCCGCCCGCCTCGGCGACGGCCTCGGCCAGCAACTTGCAATACATGTCGTAGCCGACTTTCTCGATGTGGCCGTGCTGGCGCGCGCCCAAAACCTCGCCCGCGCCGCGGATTTCCAAATCCCGCGCCGCGATTTTAAAGCCGCTGCCGAACTCGGTAAATTCCAAAATCGTTTCCAGCCGTTTGTACGCGCCCTCGGTCAAGAGTTTGCCGCTCTCATAGGTGAAATAAGCATAGGCGAGGCGGTCGGAACGCCCCACGCGCCCGCGCAACTGGTACAACTGCGCCAGCCCCAAACGGTCCGCGCCGCACACGATCAGGGTGTTGGCGCGGGGCAGGTCGATGCCGTTCTCGATGATAGTCGTGGAAATCAAAACGTCGCTGCGCCCCTCGTAAAAGGACTGCACCGCGTCCTCCAACTCGCGCGCGTTCATTTGCCCGTGAGCGACGGCGATGCGCGCGGCGGGCAGCGCGGCGGCGGCCGCGGACGCGTAAGCGAAAATCTTTTCCACGCGGTTATAGACGATAAACACCTGCCCCCCGCGCGCAAATTCCCGATTGGCGGCGTCAATGAGAAGTTCGTCCGAATATTCGGCGACGTAGGTGCGGGGCGGCAGGCGGCCGTCGGGCGGCTCGGACAGGACGCTGATGTCGCGGATGCCCGTCAGAGACATGTGCAGGGTGCGCGGTATAGGCGTGGCGGTCAGCGTCAGCACGTTGACGTCCTTTTTCAAAAGTTTGATTTTTTCCTTGTCGCCCACGCCGAAACGCTGCTCCTCGTCCAAAATCAGCAGCCCCAAACTTTTAAACCCCACGTCGGCGGACAGTACGCGGTGCGTGCCGCACACGATGTCGGCGCGGCCGTCCTTTAACTTTTCCACGGTTTCGGCCTGCTCCTTGGCGGAGCGGAAACGGTTCAGGCACTCGACGCGCACGCCGAACGGCTCGAACCGCGCCTTGGCGGTGTTGTAATGCTGGTTGGACAGAATGCCTGTCGGCGCGATAAAGGCGACCTGCCGCCCCTCGGCGACGGTCTTAAAGGCGGCGCGCAGGGCGACCTCCGTTTTGCCGTAGCCCACGTCGCCGCACACCAACCGGTCCATGACCTTGCCCGCCTTCATGTCGGCGAAAATCTCCTCGCAGGCCTTTAACTGGTCGTCGGTTTCGTCGTAGGGGAAACTGTCCTCGAACGCTTTTATAAGTTCGTCGTTGTCGGCGTACCGAAAGCCCTTGGCCGCGTCGCGCTCGCCGTACAATTTCAAGAGATCGAACGCGAGTTCCTTGACCGAAGCCCTGACCCTTTCTTTGAGGCGGGCAAATTCCGCGCCGCCGATTTTGTTTAAGGGGGGCGCGTTCTCCGACCCCGAATAGCGCGATAAACTGCCCATTTGGTCGATCGGCACATACAGTTTGTCGCCGCCGCGGTACTCGACGACGACGTAATCCTTCGTGCCGAAGCCGCCGGACAATTTAGCGACGCCCGCGCACCGCCCGACGCCGTGGACGGCGTGGACGACGAAATCCCCCACCCGCGCCTCGGTGAACACGTCCTTGCCGCCGCGCCGTTTCAGCACGGTTTTCGGTCGGACGACCAAATCGTAGGTGCCGATCACCGCCAGTTTGCTGTCGTGGAACAGAAAGCCGCCGTCCAGTTCGACGGGCAGGATAAACGCGCCCTCGGCGCGGGCGGGCAAAGCGGGCGACGCGAGGGTTTCCAGCGTCATGCCGCATTCGACCAAACGGCCGCGAATATCCTCGCACAACTTTTTGTCGCGGCCGGCGAGGACGACCGTATAGCCCGACAGCCGCCAGCGTTTGACGTCGCCCGCGAGTTCGGAAAAGTCGCGCTGATAGCGGAACGCGGGCGACGGGCGGAAATGGAATTGAGAATTGAGAATTGAGAATTGAGAAGGATTGTCGGGGGGAGTTTCACAGTGCACAGTGCACAGTGCACAGTCCACAGTTTCGGGCTTGTTTGTTTTATCGTCATTCCGAACATGCCCTCTGTCATTGGCGCGCGGAACCCCGTCCTTTAACTGTGGACTGTGGACTGTGGACTGTGGACTATCCGATAATTGCGCATTGCCGCCAAACGCGTCGAAATTCAAGCGTTTGAAATTCCCTTTGTCAAAAAACCCAAGCGCGTCGGCGGGCGCAAACAGCCGATTTTCCGCGCCGGCGGGGTATTCGCGCAACGCCTTCAAGCGGTTCAGGTATTCCTTGTAATGCGCGGCGGCGGTGTCGGTGATCGGTTTCACGCCGTCGAAAACTACGACGGAGTTGGCGGGCAAATACGCCGGCAAAGCGCATTCGGGCCGCTTTTCGCCGAACGTATCGACGCACGGGCATACATCCGCGTGAGCGAGCGCGCGCCCCGACAAACCCGTGGCGCGGTCGAAACTCTTGACGCTCTCGACAAAATCGCCGAAAAAATCCGCGCGGACGGGTTCGTCCATGTTAACGGCGAACACGTCCAAAATATCGCCCCGGCAAGCGAACTGCCCCGCCGCCTCGACCATTTCGACGCGCCGGTAGCCCGCCGACGCGAGCGCGCGGATCAGCGTTTCGGGTTTGATTTCCGCGCCGCCCGCGATATGGACGGCGTTGTCGATGAAGTCCGACGGGTCGGGGAATTTTTGCAGCAGGGCTTCGGCATAGGTCACGGCGGCGCGGGCACCGCCCGAAACGAGGGCGAACAGCGCGGACATGCGCCTTTCCGTCGTGCCGCCGCCCGCCGCGCGGACGGACAAAACCGTTTCGTCCTTAGCGGCGATCAACGGGCAATCGCCGCCGCGCAGTTTGGAAATTTGAGCGGCCGCCGCTTTGGCCGCCAAATAATCGGGGGCGACGTACAGCACGAACTCCTTGAACAAAGCCGCGAGGTACAGTTTCGCGCCGGAGGGCAGCCCGAAAGCCGAGCAGGGCTGCCCCTCCCGGACGGCTTGGATGAGTTGGGCTTCTTGTCCGCGCAAGCGGCTCTCCTGCAAAATCATAGGTGAGCGTTAAATAAGTCGTTGCCTTTGATAAAAATTCAGCATCCGGAACGGATTGCCCGTTCTCACGGCAACCGATTTGCCGCTGTGTAAAACACCTAACGTTTAACCGGCCAATAGAGTTGTTACGAAGGGAGTGGACAAATGGTGTTGCACCCGGTCATTGCGAGGAGCGGGAATCGCGACGCGGCAAACTCGATATAAAAAGGTGCGGTTGGTGTTTGGTAGTGATTTGCGCGTCGCGCTTCG
>JAISFM010000205.1 GCA_031263605.1 Clostridiales bacterium
CTTTGGTTGCGTAAATAAACAAAATATGGTATACTTTTCCCATTATGGAAATGGAAAAGGAAATTTCCGCGATTGTCAGCCACGCGGAGAACGCGCTCCAAGCCGTGGATACCGCCGACGTGGCGGCTCTGCCCCATAGGGTCGAGGATTTAAAATCGAAATTTATCGGCAAAAACAGCGAAATAAACAATGTTTACCGACTGATGAAGAACGTCGCGCCCGCCGACCGCCCCGTGTTCGGCAAACTCGTCAACGACGCCAAAAAGCGGATCGAGGATCGGATTTTGTCGTTCGAGAGCGCGTGCGAGGAACTCGTCCTGCGGTTCCGTTTGAGCGCGGAGCAAATCGACGTCACCCTGCCCGGGAAAAGCGCGGGCAAGGGCGCGTTGCACCCGTTGACTTTAGCGCGCAATTTGTTGACCGATTATTTTATTTCGTTGGGGTTCGAGGTCGCCGACGGGCCGGAAATCGAAACCGATTATTACAACTTCGAGGCGCTCAATACGCCCGCCGACCACCCCGCGCGCGACGCGCAGGACACGTTCTATATCGACGGGAGCGGCGGCAAATACCTGCTGCGTTCCCAAACCAGCGCGACGCAAATCCGCACGATGGAGAATAAAAAGCCGCCGATCAAAATGATCGCGCCCGGGCGCGTCTACCGCGCCGACGAGGTGGACGCGACGCATTCGCCGGTGTTTCACCAACTCGAAGGGCTGGTTGTGGACAAAGGGATCACGATGTGCGACTTGAAGGGGATTTTGGACGCGCTCGCAAAGCATTTGTTCGGGGAATCCGTCGCGACGCGTTTCCGCCCCTCGTTTTTCCCGTTCACCGAGCCCAGCGTGGAAGTGGACGCGTCCTGCGTGAAATGCGGGGGCAAGGGCTGCAAGGCTTGCCGGGGCGCGGGCTGGATCGAAGTCCTCGGCGCGGGCATGGTCAACCGCGCGGTGCTGCGGAACTGCGGGATCGACCCTCAAAAATATTCGGGCTTCGCGTTCGGCGTCGGCATCGACCGAATCGCCAACCTGCTGTACGGCATAAACGACATGCGCGTGTTGTTCGAGAACGACGTCCGTTTCCTGCGGCAATTCAGATGAGCGGCAAAGCGCGGCATTTCAAATGACGAATGGCAAATGACGAATGATGAATGACGAATTGCGGTCGGGGACTTTGCGCGGGCGTTCCCCCGCTTGGCAGAGATTGCCGCGTCGCGCGATCTGCGCTCCTCGCAACAAGTCTAATGACCGTGCGTTTCTTTGGTCCGGTTCCGAGATTAGGATACCGCAAAAGACAGAAAGTTTTTGAAAGGGCGCGGGAAAACTTTTTTCAAAAAAGTTTTCCCGCAAAAAAAACCAACCCAACCCAACCCAAATCGAACAAAACAAAAAGAGATAAAAAATGAAATTACCGTTAAATTGGCTCAAAGAATACGTGGACGTCGGTACAACGACGCCGGAGGGACTCGCGGACAAACTGCTGAACGCGGGGTTCGAGGTCGAGGAAATCCGCCGCCTCGACCGGGGGATGCGCGGGATCGTCGCGGGCAGAATCCAAAAAATATCCCGCCACGAGAACGCCGCGCGGTTGCAGGTGTGCCAAACGGACATCGGGCGGGGCGAACCCGTCGTCATCTGCACGGCCGCGACGAACGTGTTCGAGGGCGCGACCGTGCCCGTGGCGACCGACGGCTCGGTTCTGGCGGACGGCACGAATATCCGCGCGACGGACATGCGCGGCGTGCTGTCGCGCGGGATGCTGTGCTCGGGGTACGAACTCGGAATCGACAACTCCGTATACGAAGGCGCGGAAACGGACGGCATCATGATCCTGACGGAGGACTACGCGCCCGGTACGGACATGCTGGACATATTGGGCCTGAACGACGTCGTTTTGGACGTTTCCGTGACGGCCAACCGCCCTGACTGCCAATGCGTCTACGGCATGGCGCGCGAAGCCGCCGCCCTGCTGAACAAACCGATTAAACCGCTTGAAACCGATTTTGCCGTTGCGGAAGGCGGCGCGAACGCCGAAGTCGCCGTAACGGTGGAAAATAAAACGCTCTGTCCGCGCTATATGGCGCAAGCGGCGCGGGGCATTCGTGTCGCCCCGTCGCCCGCCTATATGCGCCACAGACTGCACGCTTGCGGCGTGCGCCCGATCAACAACATCGTGGACATTACCAACTACGTTTTATTGGAAGTCGGCCAGCCCCTGCACGCCTTCGATACCGCGCTGCTCGCCGACAGGAAAATCGTCGTCCGCAACGCGAACGGCGGGGAAAGGATCACCGCGCTGGACGGCAAGGAATACGCGCTGAAAGAGAGCATGTTGGTCATCGCGGACGGCGCGAAGCCCGTGGCGATCGCGGGCGTGATGGGCGGCGAGTATAGCGGCATCAACGAAAAGACCGCCGAAATCGTGATTGAATCCGCGCGGTTCGACAGGGGCTCCGTCCGCGCGACGAGCCGCGCCTTGGGCCTGCGCAGCGACGCGTCGGCGCGGTACGAAAAGGGCGTGGATCAATCATCCCCCGAAACCGGCCTTGCCCGCGCCCTGAACCTCATTTGCGGACTGGGCTGCGGCGCGGTCCTGCCGCGCTCGGCCGACATAGGCGGCGCGCCCGCCAAAAAAACGGTCTCTTTCCCCGTAAAAGAGATCGCCGCCGTGCTGGGCGTTCCCGCGCCGGCGGGGGTCGTTTCCGACGTTCTAAACCGCCTGTCGCTGCCGCACAAAATAGCGGACGGCGTTTTAAAGGCCGAAATCCCGCCGTACAGAGGCGATTTGAACGACGGGGCGGATATAGCGGAGGAAGTGATCCGCGTCTGGGGCTACGACAAATTGAAACCTGTGTTCATGAAAAAGGCGCGTCCCACGGCCGGCGGGAAGCCCAAGGCCATGCGTTGCGCGGACAAAGCGAAAACCCTGTTGGCCGGCCTCGGCGCGTTGGAAATCTCGACATATTCCTTTATCCCGCCCGCCTCGAACGCTAAATTGCTGTTGAAGCCCGGCGACGCGCTCTATTCGCGTGTGCGGATTCAAAACCCGCTCGGCGAGGAGTTCAGCGTGATGCGCGCCAACCTCGCGCACGGCGTATTGACGGCGGCGGAGTACAATTTAAAGCACAGGAACGACGCCTTCCGCCTGTTCGAGTACGGCCGGATTTACCGCGAAAAAACGGGCGCGCGCTCCGGAACCGATAAAGAGCCGCCTTACCGCGAGACCGATACAATCGCCGTGGCGGCGACGGGCGGCGCGGACGAGGACTTTTTCACCCTCAAAGGGCTTGTCGAGGAAATCGGCGCGGAGTTCCGAGCGGAGTTCGGCTATATGCGGTCGTCCCTGCCGTTCCTGCATCCGGGCAAAAGCGCGGATATTTCCCTAGGCGGCGAGCCGATCGGTTATCTGGGGGAAGTCCACCCGGCCGCTGCTAAAAATTACGGCCTCGCGCAGAGCGTCCTGATCGCGGAATTGGATTTCGGCGCGTTGGCCACCGCGTACGACGGGCGGGTCACGGCGCGCGAGTTGCCCAAATTCCCGGCGGTCGAGCGCGACCTCGCGCTGGTGATGGACGCCGGCACGGAGGTCGGCGTGCTGATCGACGCTTTGTACGGCGCAAGCCCGTTGATCGGGGAGATTAAACTTTTCGACGTTTACCGGGGGCCGCAGGTGGCGGACGGCATGAAAAGCGCGGCGATCCGCATTACCTTGCAGGATTACGCCGCGACGCTGACCGACGAGCGGATCAACGCCGTTATGGCCGACGTGTTAAAGGCGGCGGAGCGGGGGTTCAAGGCGACGCTGCGTGTTTAAAAGAACTTTAACGCGCGAAAGGAGAGTATTGTTTAATGAAAAAACGGGAAAGTGTCCGAAATGCGGAGGCGCGAATATTGCGGTCATAGCGCACAATGCACTTGACCGAAACTCGTCATTTGTCATTCGTCATTTTTTTGCGGTTGAGATTCTTCACTACGTTCAGAATGACAAGAGAGGAACGGCGTTCCGCTCGTACCGCATGAAAGTTTTTGAAAGGGGCGCGGGGGAAACTTTTTATAAAAAAGTTTCCCCCGCAAACCACCCCGCCGCCTATGGCGGCATCCCTCCGAGGGAGTGGAATTTTTCAGCGGTGGGAGATTTCTCGACTACGCTCGAAATGACAGGACTTTTCGCGCAATATTCTTTATCCGACCTTCCTACTTCCTACTTAACCTTTTACCTCTTACATTATAAAGTAAAGTGCTATGATAAAAAATGATTTATTGGTCCTAATCGACGGCAACAGCCTGCTCAATCGGGCGTACTACGCGCTGCCGCCGCTGATCACAAAGGCGGGGGAATACACCCACGCGGTGTACGGCTTTTGCACCATGCTCGCCAAAGTCTTGACCGAACTGAACCCCGCCAAGTTGATCGTCGCGTTCGACATGGCCGCCCCGACCTTCCGCAAGCAACTCTACACGGACTATAAAGCCCAGCGCAAAAAGATGCCCGACGAATTAGCGTGCCAACTGCCGATTTTAAAGGGGCTCCTCGCCGACATGGGGGTCAAGGTCGTCGAGCGCGAGGGGGTCGAGGCCGACGACGTTTTGGGCACGCTCACGAAAATCATGGGCATGAAAAACGTGATTGTGACCGGCGACCGCGACGCGTTCCAACTGATTAACGATTGCGCGACGGTTTGGCTGACCAAACGCGGGATTACCGACGTGGCCGTCTACGACGAGGCCGCCCTGCTGCGCGACTACGGCATAACGCCGCGGCAGGTCGTGGACATGAAGAGTTTGATGGGGGACGCGTCCGACAATATCCCGGGGGTGGAGGGCGTGGGGGAAAAGACCGCCGTGGCTCTGATCCAAAAATACGGCTCTCTGGACGGCGTGTACGCGAACCTCGCGGAATTTACGGGGAAACTGAAAGAACGCCTCGAAACGGGGCGCGAAAAGGCGTACCTTTCCTATGAACTCGCGACGATAAAGACCGACGTAGACCTCTCGGATTGCCGCCTTTCCGACTGCAACGCGCCGTTCCCTTTCCGCGTCGAGTTGAAAGAGCGGTTTGCCCGCTTGGAATTTAACAGCCTCGTGCGGCGGGACGCGCTGTACGAGGGCTATGAAGGCGGAGAAGGCGAAGCCGGCGGGGGCGCGGGGACAAGCGGCTCGCCCGCCCCCCTCGAAAAAAAAGCCGCGCCGGTTACGGTGACGGAGATCGCAAAGCAAGAGGCCTTGGCCGAAATAGCGGCTTCGAGCGGGGGCCTCGGCGCGGAAGTCGCGGTTTGGTTCGGCGCGGAGGCGGTCGGCTTGTCGTTCGCCCCCGACGCGGAATACCGGATCAAATTAAGCCGCGACCTCTTGTCCATGGGCATGGATTTGTCCGAGGCGGTCTATCTGCTACGCCCCGTTTTTGAAAATCCCGCCCTCGTCAAAACGGTCTTTTGCGTAAAGGACACGCTGCATATGCTGGCTGGATACGGCGCGACGCTGGTCAACGGGTTCGACCTGCAACTCGCCCAATACGTGATTGATTACTCCGTGCCGCACGACAGCGCGGAGGCCCTGCTCGACCGGTACGGGGAGAGCGCGGGGGCGGCGCAACTCCTGCGGATAGCCGCCGATTTGAAAAGTTCCCTGTCGGTAGGCAGTTTGAACGAATTGTACGGCATGGAACTTAAATTGTCGGAAGTGCTTTTCGACATGGAAACGCGGGGCTTTCAAATCGACATGAGCGCGATTTCCGACCTCTCGTCCAAATATTTGAGCGAAATCAACCGCCTTGTCGAAACGATTTACGAGTTGTCCGGCGAGCGTTTCAACCTCAATTCCCCCAAGCAACTCGCGCATATCCTCTTTGAAAAACTCAAATTGACCCCGCCCACAAAGAACAAAAGCGGGTGGTCTACGTCCGCCGATATTCTGGCCGCATTGACGGGCGAGCATCCCGTCGTCGAACAGATCCTGCGCTACCGCACGGTGTTCAAACTGTATTCGACCTATATCGAAGGCCTTCGGCGCGTCGCCGACAGCGAGGGGGTCGTGCGCACGTCCTTTAAACAGGCGGTCACCAGCACGGGGCGTTTGTCCAGCGCGGAGCCGAACCTGCAAAACATACCCGTCCGCACCGACGAGGGGCGCGAATTGCGCCGTTTGTTCCGCGCGCGCCCGGGCAATATCCTGATAGCGGCGGACTATTCGCAAATCGAGTTGCGCCTGCTCGCGCATTTCTCGGGCGAGCCGCGCCTGATCGAGGCGTACATGAACGGCGCGGACATTCACAGGGAAACGGCCGCGAAAATTTTTCATGTCGCGCTCGAACTCGTAACGCCGGAAATGCGCCGCGCGGCCAAAGCCGTCAACTTCGGCGTGATTTACGGGATAAGCGGTTTCGGGCTGTCCCAAGACCTGTCGATCGGGCGCAAGCAGGCGCAAAACTTCATCAACGCCTATTTCGAGACCTATCCGAAGGTCAAGGAATACATGGACGCCAACGTCGCCTTCGCGAAAAAGAACGGTTATATTTCCACGTTCACAGGGCGGACGCGCCGCATTTTCGAGTTGCGCTCGCCCAAGGCCTCCGTGCGGAATTTCGGCGAGCGCGCGGCGATGAACATGCCCTTGCAGGGCAGCGCGGCGGATTTGATTAAACTGGCGATGATCCGCGTGGACGGCGCGTACAAGAGCGCGGGCTTAAAGGCGCGCCTTATCCTGCAAATCCACGACGAATTGATTGTCGAGTCGCCGGAATCCGAAAGGGACGCCGCCGCCGAAATCTTAAAGCGCGAAATGGAAAGCGCGGCGGTTTTCAAGGTGCCGCTGATTGCGGACGTGGGGATTGGGTATACGTGGTACGACTGCTAAAACGGGAGCGGCCGCATAGCAGTGTTGATGCGGACTACGTGCGGCAAATCCGCTCGGTCTAATACACTCCCTCGCCTATCATCTCGCGTCTTAATTTCGCAACAAGTCTATTGCGAGGAGCGCGGAGCGCGACGCCGCAATCTCAACCGGACAGAGGAACGCCCGCGCAAAGTCCCCCGACCGCCATTTTGCATTCTGCATTAAAAAAAGTCGAACCCCTTGCCCTTGAAAATCCCGCCTTTACTCCCCTCGAAAATTCTTTTTGATCGTATCATTATGAAAGGACAATAAAATGAAACTCCGCGATAAAATAGCCGCGTCCGTCGCCAGGGCGATAAATGTGAACCCCGAGAAAAAAGACAGGGTGGTCAAAAGGCTCAAACTTTACGAAAAATTGGGAAAGTTAGGGCCGCCTTTGCCGAGGCGGGGCTATGAGCGAATTTGTTACGATGCGGACGGCGTACCGTTGGAGATTTACAGGAGGAAACGCACGGAACCCAAAAAACTCGTTTTGATCGTCCACGGCGGCGTGTTCATAATGGGGCTCACCAACATTTACCGCAATATGCATTCGGCAATCTGCGAGGCTGTGGGCGACGTGGCCGTCGCCGTCGTCGATTACCGCGTCGCGCCGGAACATAAATACCCCGCCGCGCATGACGACGTGAGGGCGGGATGGGAATTCATACAAAGGGCGTTGGGCTACAAGCCCCGCGATATTTTGTTGATGGGCGACAGTTCCGGCGGGAACCTCGTGCTTTCCCTGCTTCTAAGGCTTCGGGACGAGAACCGCCCCATGCCCGCGGCCGCGGCGCTGATGTCGCCGTGGACGGATATTTCGGCTGCGGGCGCGTCCTACAAAAGCAATTACTGCCGCGACGTCGTTTTCGGCCGAGGGGGGAGCGCGCCCGGCGAAGCGAAAATCCGGAAACTGCTTGAATGCGGGGTGTTTTCCTATGCGGACGGCGCGGACAGGGGCGATCCCTACCTATCCCCTGTTTTAGGGGAATACCACGGTATGCCGCCGATCCTCATGGCCGCCGGCTCGAACGAGATGCTGCTTGACGACACGCTCGCCGTATCGGAGAGGATCAAAGCGGCGGGCGGCAGCGTGAAAGTGATTATAGGCGATGGCATGTTCCATGCGTATCCGCTTTTCCACAGGATCTCTCCCACGGCAAAGGAAACGTTCAAAGAAATCCTCTCTTTTCTGAAAGAGCACGTTCATACCTGATGATTGCCCGATAACACGACCCCGATTAATCCTAAGAGTAGTGACATTGGGAGTGGATAAAACGTGAGTTGTCCGAGTGGCAAAGAGTGGAGTTCAGACGGGCAACAGGCGGCATTTTGACCGAATGGAGTGTACACAGACGTACACGACTAAGGCAAAATGCAGCACGCAGCCCGTATCAACTCACTATTTGTCCACTCCGTTCGGTCATAGGAGTGGACAAATGGCGTTGAATACAAACTCAGCATGGCGAACCCGCTAAAACATTTATAACAAACTTTTGTAACACCGCCAAAAAATTAGGTTTACTTTTCCTTTGAATTGTGGTAAACTATATGTCGATACCTTGTTCTGCGGTTCGGCGTCTCCTGCCGTGGCGCGGTTTAAGGCGTATACGGACGGCCAAGGCCGCCGAAAAATTACCGACGGAGGGTAAATAAAATGGACAAGGCAAAAAAAACGGAGATCATCGGCAAATTCAAACGCGGCGAAAACGATACCGGCTCGCCCGAGGTGCAGGTCGCGCTCTTGACGGAGCGGATCAACCACTTGACGGAACACTTGAAACTCTTTAAAAAAGACCACCATTCCCGCAGGGGCCTGTTGCAGATGGTCGGCAAACGCCGCAGCCTCTTGAACTATTTGAAAGAGGTGGACATCGAGCGGTACCGCGAGGTCGTCGCCAGACTTGACCTCAGAAAATAGCGTTGCTGCGAAACCGGCTTGCGGCGGTTTTGCGCGGCTTTTCGTGAAACTTTGATAAGAATTTCGATAGCGGCGATGCCGCAGCCCTTGATTTTTATCTTTGTTTATTGCAAAAATCTATCGCAATTCCGCTCGCCTTTCAATTTCGCAGCATCTCTAATGACGGCGGCGTAAAACTTTTAAAAGGTTAGAAGTTTTTTGAAAAGCGCGCGGGAAAAACTTCTTGCAAAAGGTTTTTCCGGTGGGATTTTCATACGGCCGCAGGATTTTCATATAAAAAGTTTTAAATAAAAATGAAATAAAGAAAAAGGAAAAGAACAAAAACATGGAAAAAGGAAAAATTTTCGAGACGACGATCGCCGGCCGGAAGGTCACCGTTGAAACGGGGCGGTACGCCGGCCTCGCGAACGGCAGTTGCCTGATTCGCTGCGGCGACACCGCCGTGCTGACCAATGTGACGATGTCGGCCGCGCCGCGCGAGGGGTTGGACTATTTCCCGCTCGGCGTGGACTTCGAGGAAAAAATGTATGCCGTGGGCAAAATTCCCGGCGGCTTTAAAAAGCGCGAGGGGCGCGCGTCCGACAAGGCGATTTTGACCAGCCGCCTGATCGACCGTCCGCTCCGCCCGCTGTTCCCGAAAGGGTTCTTCAACGACGTGTCGGTCGTCGCTACCGCGATGTCGGTGGACACCAACATCCCGCCCGAGGTGTTCGGTATGCTGGGCAGTTCGATCGCGCTGTCGATTTCGGACATCCCGTTTTACGGGCCGACCGGCTCGATCGTCGTGGGCTTGACGGACGGAAAATACGTGTTCAACCCCGACAACGACCAACGCGCCAAAAGCCGTATGCAGGTCTATGTGAGCGGCACAGCCGACGCGATCATGATGGTCGAGGCGGGCGCGTCCGAGGTGACGGAAAAGGAAATGCTGGACGGCATTTTGGCGGCGCACGGGGAAATCAAAAAGCAGGTCGCTTTCGTGAACGAAATCGTCAAAGCGGTCGGCAAGAAAAAGAAAGAAATCGACTTCTACACAATCCCCGACGATTTGGACAAGGCGGTGCGCAAATTCGCCGATAAAATTCTGGACAAGGCCTTGGATGCGTTCGACCGCGAGGAGCGGCAGAGCAGGGAAGACGCCGCCGCCAAGGAAATTCAAGCGCATTTCGCGCAGGAGTTCGAGGGCAAAAAGCGCGAAATCGGCGACGTGATCTACAAGATGACCAAGGAAAAGGTGCGCGCGAAGATTTTGGTTGACGGCGTTCGCCCCGACGGGCGCAAAATGACCGACGTCCGCGAGATTTGGTGCGAAACCGGCGTACTGCCGCGCGTGCACGGCAGCGCGGTGTTCACCCGCGGCCAGTCGCAAGCCTTGACCACCTGCACGCTGGGCACGATCAGCGAGGTGCAGAAACTCGAAGGGTTGGACGAGGACTTTTTCAAACGCTACATGCACCACTATAATTTCCCGCCGTACTCGACGGGCGAGGCCAAGCCCCTGCGCAGCCCGAGCCGCCGCGAAATCGGCCACGGCGCGTTGGCCGAACGCGCGTTGGAGGCGGTCATTCCGTCGGAGGCCGAGTTCCCCTACGCGATACGCACGGTCAGCGAGATTTTGAGTTCCAACGGCTCGACCTCGCAAGCCAGCGTCTGCGGCAGCACCCTGTCGTTGATGGATGCGGGCGTGCCGCTGAAAGCCCCCGTGGCGGGTATAGCGATGGGCTTGATCAAGGGCGAAAACGGTAAAAACGTCGCGGTTCTGTCGGACATCCAAGGGTTGGAGGACTTCCTCGGCGACATGGATTTCAAGGTGGCGGGCACGGCGAAGGGCATCACCGCCATTCAAATGGACATCAAAATCAAGGGCATCGACGAGGGCGTTTTAAAGACCGCGCTGGAACAGGCGCGGATCGGCCGCCTGTATATTTTGGAAAAGATGTTGGCCGTCCTGCCCGCGCCGCGCGGCGGTTTGTCGAAGTGGGCTCCGAAGATCATCACATTCGATATCGACCCCGAAAAGATCGGCGACGTAATCGGCAAGCAGGGCAAGGTAATCAACAAAATCATCGAGTTGACGGGCGTAAAGATCGACGTGACCGAGGAAGGCCGCGTATTCGTGGCGGGCATTGACGCGGGCGCGGGGGAACGCGCGAAGCAGATGATCCTGTCGATCGCCGTCCCGCCGGAGGCGGGCAGCAAATATATCGGCACGGTCGTGCGGGTTTTGGACTTCGGCGCGTTCGTGGAATACGCGCCGGGCTGCGACGGCATGATTCACATCTCGAAACTCGCGCCGCGCCGCGTGGACAAGGTAACCGACGTGGTGAACATCGGCGACCGCGTGGAAGTCGAAGTCATCAAAATAGACGAGAAAGGCAGAATCGATTTGCGGCTGCTGAACAAACTTTAAGAGGCAGGGAATAGTGGCGGTCGGAGAGAATATTGCACATTGCGCGGGGGGAAACCTTTTTGAAAAAAGGTTTCCCCCCGCGCCCCCTTTCCAAAACTTTCTTGTTTGTCAATAGAATTGTTATGAACTCTAAACGCAAAAATCCCTCGTAAATCTTTTCGCGTTTAGAGTTCATAACCACTTTATTGACGGCCGCGTTAACCCTTGTCATGACGTACAGGCGCGCGGCGTTCCTCTATGCTGAAAATTTTTGAAAGGGGTTCGGGGAAAACCTTTTATAAAAAGTTTTCCCCGACTAATAATGTCCCCCGACCGATACTAACCACTATTCCCTATTCCCTTAAATATTATGAGCAATACCCTCCTGCCCTACGGCGTAAGCGATTACCTGCCGGAAGGGTATTTAAAAAAAACCGCCCTCGAAAGCGCGCTGAAAACGGTGTTCAGCGCGTTTGGTGCGTTGCCCGTCGAGCCGCCCGCGTTGGATTTTGCCGAAAATTTCATTTTCGCGCCGGGGTCGCGCGAGTACGGGCGCATGTTCAAATTTGCCGACACCGACGGGTCGCTGCTTGCGCTGCGCCCCGACCCGACCATGCAAATCGCGCGGATTGCCGCCTCTCAATGCAAAGCCGGCGGCCCGCTTAAATTTTTCTATTCCCTCAACTCCTACGAGAACAGCCGGCGGCGCGCAGGGGCGAGGCCGCGCGAATTTGCGCAAATCGGGCTGGAATATTTCAACGCCGCCGGCGCGGAGGCCGACGCCGAAATTGTCCGTGTCGCCGCCGACGCGCTGGCCGCCGCGGGAATCCAAAACTTCCGCATCGAATTGGGCGGCGAAACCCCGGCGTATTTAGAAAAACTCGTTTCCCTGCTGCCCGCACCGGTCAAGGCGCGCGTCGAAATCGACCCCGAGATTGCCCGCGCGGGCTATTACACGGGGGTCGTGTTCAACGCGCTCGCGCCGAACTGCGGCGCGCCCCTGCTGGAAGGGGGGCGGTACGACGATTTGGCGGCGCGTTACGGCAAAGCGATGCCGGCCGTAGGCTTTGCGATCGGCACGGCGCGGGTTTTAGAATCCCTGTCGCGTCCGGCGGCCGGCGGCGGCGCGCTCCGCATCGCCCTGCCCAAGGGGCGGCTGATGAAAGAGGGCGTTAAAATCCTGTCGGCTTGCGGGGTGGACTGTTCGGGCGTGGCCGACGACGGCCGCGTCTTGACGGCGGAGACTCCCGACAAAAAAATTAAATTCATCTTTGTCAAGCCGGCGGACGCGCCGATTTATATCGAGCGCGGCGCGGCGGATATCGGGATTGCCGGAAAGGACGTTTTACTTGAAGAGGGCTGCGACGTCAAAGAAGTCCTGCCCTTGCCGTTCGGGAAGTGCCGCATATGCGTGGCGGGTTATGCGGGGACGGATTTTACGGGTATAAACAACCTGCGGGCGGCGACGAAATACCCGGCGGTTGCCGAGCGGTATTTCGCTGAAAAAGGGATTTCGGCGGACATCATCAAATTGAACGGCTCGATCGAACTCGCGCCCGTTCTCGGCATGGCCGACGTGATTGTGGATATCGTGGAGAGCGGGAGCACGCTGAAAGCCAACGGCCTTGTCGTTTTGGACGAGGTTGCGCCGGTGTCGGCCGTTCTGATCGCCAACAAGGTCAGTTTTAAATTAAAGCGGGCGATGATCGCGCCGTTGGCGAAAAAAATAAACTTGCTGGGAAATGAGGCGCGGAATTTTTAGCAAGGGATTTTTGCGGAATATCGGGGGCATATAGGGCGTGCCGATTTGTCAACACGCCCATATAAGACCCGTTCGGTTAAGAGTATTATAGTATAATAGGTCAACGCGGCAGTCGCGGGGTATCGATTCGATGCGAACATTTTTTTGTACTCTATTCGATATTTCTTTTTTGGCTAGACTATTTTCTTCTTATCGGGCTTTTCTGTGACGGACTTACTGAAAGAAAAATGCCCGTTTAAACTATATACAAGGAAGGGAACAATATGGATGAAGCGGTTGCGCGGGAAAACACGGCGGGGGGCGAAGCCCCATGCGGGGGGAATCCCGAGAACACTCCGAAAAAATACAAGGTGCTGTCCGGGTCGGTGTTGAAATACATCGCCATAGCGGCGATGCTGCTCGATCATACCGCGTTTTTCTTTATGCCGAGCGGTTCGGTTGTTTGGCAAATATCGATTCTGATCGGCGGCATGACGATGCCCATCATGTGCTTTTTTATAGCCGAGGGCTATGCCCGTACCCGCAATTTCAACCGGTATTTGTTGCGGCTGGCCCTATTCGCGGCCGTTTCCTATCTGCCGTTCGCGCTCATGTACGGCATTGCGAACGGAGGCGGGCATACGCTGACCTTGTTCGGGCGCAAACTGCCCGTGGAATGGCGCGCGCTGTCTATCATTTATTCGCTTGCGCTGGGCTTGCTCGCGGTCAAGGCATACGATAAAATCAACAACGTCGTACTCCGCGATCTTGCCGTCATAGCCGTCGTGCTGCTGTCCGTTCTGGGCGACTGGCCGATGGCCGTCCCGCCGGCGTGCCTGCTTTTCTATACGAGCCGCAAGCGCAAATACGGCTACGCCCACGCGCTTATCTGTATCACGCTGCTGACCACCTTGTTATACGTTCCGTATACGTACTGGTATTTTTGGTACGATTTCAAGCGGATTTTTGAAGTACTGTCCGAAAACTGGATCAGTACGGCGGGGGCGTTACTGGTTATCCCGCTTTTATCGCTGTACAACGGGCGGCGCGGCGGCTTTGAAAGCAAGGCCGGCAGGGCCTTTAACAAATGGTTTTTCTACATATTTTACCCGTTGCACATAACGGTTTTGATCGTCATTTACGCGTTGACCGTCGCGCCTGTTTAAAGTTGAAAATTGAAAAGTTTCAGGCGCTTACGCAAGACATAACTTTTATTATGCCGTATGTTTCTTGCCCATGAGCGGAAACATTTCAGCGCGAACGCTGTATCCTTAACTTTTCGACTTTCAATTTTCAACTTGTTCGTGCGTTTGCCCCTGTCGGGGCGTGTCGTGGGAGCGGACAAATAGCATTGAATACAAACTCGATATGTCGAACCCGTTTAAAACATTTATTCAAAAACCGGTCATCGAAGTATTGACATTCCGAAAATCCCATGATATACTGTAATTGTAATTTTTCTATCTGGGTCCTCGCTCTTTGGCAACTGAATAGTAGACTTTTGTGCGTTCCCTCCGCCGAGCGGCGGTGCCCCTTTTGACATGCCGTTCGAATCCCGCCCCGTAAATAAAATACAAGATATAAAGATAAAAGGTAAAAGGTAAAAGTTTCGGATAAAGGCGTTAAACGGCGGGCAGTAGGGAGTGTACAAACCGCGTTGCTACCGGTCATTAGACTTGTTGCGAAATTAAGACCCACATAGCGTCCGCGTCTTAATTTCGCAACAAGTCTATTGCGAGGAGCGCAGATCGCGCGACGCGGCAATCTCTACAAAACACGAAACGCGCCTTTTTAGAGATTGGCAACACCGGACGCTTATCGTTGTCCTCCTCATTGTTTATCTTTTAACTTTTACCTTTTATCTTAATCCCTACTACTATACTTTCGCGACACAAGTTTTAGGCCATAACAACCTCCGCTCCGCCGGCAAGAGGCGGCGCAAAAAGGAAGGATAAACGCGGTGACGAAACAAGAACGCATAGAGGCATTTAAAAATCTGGGTTTCGGGATATTCGTCCATTT
>JAISFM010000266.1 GCA_031263605.1 Clostridiales bacterium
TCGAGTTGAAGCCCCGGCAAATCGCCAACGGCGTAAAAACCCAAGAAATCCATATCGTTTACAGGTTTATTCATACCAACCTATGACCATTTAGGTCGGCTTTATTTATATTTAGCAAAAACGACGAAAAGTACAGCCAGCGGCTTTCTAAAAGGGTGCGCGACGGATTGGACACGAGCGTAAAGAACGGGACATATTGCGGCGGCTATCTCATTTACGGCTATAAGTTGGTTGACACGGATAAAAAGGGCAACAAGGGCACAATCCACAAAGTTGCGGTCGAGGAGGAGCGCGCGGCGGTCGTGCGGTTCATTTTTGAGGAATACGCCAAAGGGACGGACAAAAAAGAAATCGCCGACGCGCTGAACGCGAGAGGCTGCACGTACAAGAGCAAACCGTTTAAGTTTCGGACTTTCGAGCATTGGCTGTCAAACGAGAAGTATACGGGCGAGTTCACGCATGGGGGAAACAGGCGTTGCGACAATATGTACCCGCAAATCATCGACAGGCTATTATTTGCCAAAGTGCAAAAAAGGCTTGAAAGCAATAAGATTTTGGCGGGCGCGAACTCCGCGACAGAGC
Organism: Clostridiales bacterium; assembly: GCA_031263605.1. Classification (GTDB taxonomy): domain Bacteria; phylum Bacillota; class Clostridia; order Christensenellales; family DUVY01; genus BNZQ01. The sequence goes on from JAISFM010000266.1 coordinate 583, forward strand.
CGTACCTTTTGACGGGGAAAGCCTTTTGCGGGCGTTGCGAAACGGCTATGGTCGCGGACGGCGGCACAAGCAGGCTCGGCAAAAAACATTATTATTATGTTTGCAAGCAAAAGAATAAAGGTCAATGCTGCAAAAAGCGCGAGGACAAAGACGCGCTTGAATTATTTGTCACCCTGCGGGTACGGGAGTTTTTAAGCGACCCCGACAATGTGGCGATCGCCGCCCAAGATACCGTTAATTATTGGGAGCGGCGCACGGGCGATAACGGTATGCGGAGCGTCTCGGCGCGCATAGCGCGCGCCAATAACGAAGCCGGGCAACTGACCGATTCTTTCATTTTAGCAAGGAACGATTTACTGCGGGCGAACATAGAAAAGAAAATGGCCGAGCATGAAATCCTGCTCAAAGACCTTTACGCCTTGAAAGCGCAAATCGAACTCGAACGGGGAATGAGAATAACGAAAGAGAAAATAACATCGTTTGTCGCCCTTTTGTTGCGGGGCGACCCGCACGACAAGGAGTACCAAAAGAAAATCATTGACAACTTGGTTTACAAGGCGTATATTTATGACGACAGCATTGTGGCGTACTTAAATATGCAGGGTGGTAAGGATATAGAAACAATAAGCCTTGCCGATACCGACAAGGCTATTGAGGATGCAATAGAGGTTCAATCTCTATCGCTAGTGGTGCACCAAAAACTTTTTAAGTTTTGCTCAATTGCGCCGCCGTCAAACGGGCGGCGCAAGGGTTTTTGTATCCCGAAACCGGGCGGACGGCGAGCGTATAACGGCCGCGCGAAAGCAGTTGCTCCGCGTTCTGAACAAGGTGCTGCAAGGGTTTATGACTTTGCTCGCAAGGGTGGCCGCAAGGGTTTATGACTTTGCCCTCTTTTATTTGACATTCGCCCGGGAAAATGCTATCATTCTCTATATCTCTTTTTTTGCCGTCCGATCGGGGGCCAAACGGAAAAAACGCCAAATGGAATTTTTAAAAATATGGCTGTACATAGATATCGCGGTGTTCGGGCTTTACGTGGCCCTCAACCTGCATAAGGTGTTCTATACCGTCGTCGCGCTGTTCTATAAACCTAAATTTCCCGACGCGAAAAAGAACCACAAATTTTGCGCCGTCATTCCCGCGCGCAACGAGGAAAAGGTGATCGCCGACCTCGTTGACAGTATCCGGAAACAGGACTACCCCGCGGACTTGATCGACGTTTTCGTCGTCGCCGACAACTGCTCCGACCGTACCGCCGACGTTGCGCGGGACGCGGGCGCGACCGTGTTCGAGCGGTTCGACTTGAAAAAACGCGGCAAGGCCTACGCGTTGGATTACGCTTTGAAACGCATTCTGGCCGACTACGCCGGCCGCGGATACGAGGCCGCGCTGTTCTTCGACGCCGACAACGTGCTCGCGCGCGCGTTCGTGCGCGAAATGAACAAGGCTTACGACTGCGGCGCGAAAATCTGCACCTGTTACCGCAATTCAAAAAATTGGGGCAAGAATTGGCTGACCGGCGCGTACGGCATTTTCTTTATGAGCGAGTGCCGTTTTATGCACAACTCCCGTTCGGCGGTGCGCAGCAGCACGTTCGTGTCCGGGACGGGCTTTTTCGTGGACTTCGATTTGCTGAAAAACGAGGGCGGCTGGAGGTACGAACTCTTGACCGAGGACATCGAGTTTTCATTGGTGATGGCGTTGCGCAACCACCGCGTGGACTATAACAAGGACGCGGTGCTGTACGACGAACAGCCCGACAAATTCAGTGTGTCGTGGAAACAGCGGATGCGGTGGGCGAAGGGCTTTTACCAGTGCTTGAAAAGTTATTCGGGCAAATTGGTACGCGGATTTTTCAAGCCGGCGGGTTTCGCGTGTTACGACCTGTTCACGGTGCTCGCGCCCCACGCGTTTTTGGCCGCGTGGGTGATAGCCAGTTTCATCGTGCGCGCGTCCGTCGGGTTGGCGGCCGGCGCGTCGGTGCTGTTGTACGCGGTTCTGCCGTTCGCAATCGTGATCGCCGCGTTCTTTGTCATGATGTGGGCGGGCGCGGGCGCGGTCATTTTGTCGGAGCGCAAGAATATCGACGCGGATTTTTGGCAAAAATTGCGCGCGTTCGCCCTATTCCCGATTTTCATGCTGACCTATATCCCGATCGGGCTGGCGGCGTTGTTTTCTCCGGTGATTTGGTCGCCGATCGAGCATACGGAGAGCGTGAAAATAGAGGACTTGGAACGGAAACGCAAGAAACGGAAAAAGGGCGAGGAGCCTGTGGAAATTGAAAGTTGAAAATTGAAAAGTTAAGGATAGAGATAGATTAGAGATAAAAGATATAAGATAAAGGATTAGGTAAGAGGTACGAGGTAAAAGGTAAGAGGTGTCGGATAGAGGACATTGCGCACAAACCCTGTCATTCCTTTCGTGAGTGAAGAATCACGACCGATAAAATGCGGAATGCTTTATTAATGCGGAATGGTTTTATTAATGCAGAATGCAAAATGCAGAATGCAGAATTGTTGACCTGTCGAAAAAGGGGCTTTGGGTATGCTTTGCGTTCCTTACCCACAGGCGACATTAAATGCGCAATGCAGAATGCGCAATGCATAATTAATCGGAATGACGAGGAAGGCGCGGGGCGGTTCGTGTTCGGTTGAGATTGCTTCGTCGCGCTTCGCGCTCCTCGCAAGGACCACAAGGGGCGTTCGCGTTTCTCGCAAATGACATGGGTTTGCGCATAATGTGGGAGATTTCTCGACTGCGCTCGAAATGACAGGACAATTCACAATGCACAATGCACAATGCACAATTGCGGTTGAGATTCTTTTACACACGGAAAGAAGGACAAATAGGCGCACAGACTGACACCGCACCCGCGCAATGCACACCGACCGACACTAATCACTAACGACTAACCGCTATCCACTCGCTAACTACTATCCGCAATTTGTCAATTGTCATTCGTCATTTTACGATTCACGATTTACAATTGTTAATTGTAAATCGTGAATCGTAAAGATCGGTTATATAAAAATGAATCAATTATTTTCTGAACAGGACAAAACGGCGGCCTATGCCGCGCGGAACCGCCTTTGGTGGATTTTCGGGGGCGCGTCGTTTGCGTGGGCGGCGGCGTGCGCCGCCGTTTTCGTGTTTCGGTATTCGGTCGGCTACGGCTGGGCGATGTTCCTCAACATTGCCTTGACCGCGCTGTACGGCGGTTTTGTGTTGTTCTTTTTCTCGATCAAATTCAAATTAACCCATAGTTTCATCAAAATGCTGAAAGGCTTCGATAAAGGGCTGCGCGAGGAGCGCGTCGGCTTTTTCACCGAATACGACATGACGCCCTCGGTCAAGGACGGCGTGAATTGCTATACCCTCGTCACGGGCGAAAATTACAACAAACACGGCGAACAGGCCGAGCGGCGCATTATGGTGGAATGCACCCGCACGCCCCCCGACTTTCAAGCGGGCGACCGGCTGCATTATTACACACACGCCAATTTTTTGGTGGAGTACGAAGTGTACCCGAGACATTATTGAAAGTTGAAAAGGGAAAATTGAGAATTGAGAATTGAGAATTGAAAAGTTAAGGATAAAACGTTCGCGCTAAAATGTTTCCGCTCATGGGTAAGAAACATAAAGCATAATAAAAGTTATTTTTTGCGTAAGCGTCCGAACCTCTTACCTCTTACCTCTTACCTTACCCCTGTCCTTAACTTTTCAACTTTCAACTTTCCATTTTCAACTTTAAAAGGCAGGAGCGAAACACAGTGAAAGCGATTTTATCGGTCATCGGCAAGGACAAGGTGGGCATTATCGCCAAGGTCAGCGGATACTTGCAGGGTATCGGCGCGAATATAGAGGACATCAGCCAAACGATCTTGCAGGACTATTTCGCAATGATTATGCTGGTCGATATTTCGCGCGCCGAAATTAAACTCGACCGGATTACCGAAAGCCTTGAAAAGATGGGCAAGGAAATCGGCGTGAGTATACGCTTGCAGCATGAGGATGTGTTCCACGCCATGCACAAGATCTGATTTAACGGCGGATATACTTCGCGATACTTCGTCACACATTGATTTTCTCGGGTCACGTAGAGGGGTCTACGCTCCCCTCGAAAAATCTCGTGTTCCGCGTTTCGCTCGTATCTGCGCCGTTAAATCGGCCGGCTCGTCACGATGTAAAAAACACGGAAAATTTTTGAAAAGAGCGCGAGAAAAACTTTTTATAAAAAGTTTTTCTCGCCCCGCGCAACCCCACCCCGCGCAACCTCAACTCCAACCCCAAAATCAAAATAAAAATGCTGTCGAATAAAGAAATAATAGAAACGATCGACATGTTGGACAACCAAAATTTGGACGTCCGCACGATCACGTTGTCGCTGTCGCTGTTGGATTGCGTCGGGGGCGGGGCGGAGGCGACCTGCGAACGGGTCTATGACAGGATCGCGCGGCGCGCCGAAAACCTCGTTCGGGTAGGCGGGGAAATCGAGCGCGAGTACGGCGTGCCGATCGTCAATAAACGCGTGTCGGTCACGCCCGCCAGTTTGATCGGCGCGAGTTTTGCCGCCTACGATAAAAACATCTACTTTAAATTGGCCAAAACGCTCGACAAAGCCGCCAAACGGGTCGGGATCGACTTCATCGGCGGTTTTTCCGCGTTGGTGCACAAGGGGATTACCGAATACGAGGACGCGTTTTTGAACGCCTTGCCGCAAAGCATAGCCGAAACCGATTTGGTGTGCGCCAGCGTCAACGCCGCTTCCACCAAGTCGGGCGTCAACATGGACGCGGTCGTGCGGTTGGGGAAAACCGTCAAGGAACTGTCCCGTTTGACCGCCGATAGGGGCAGTATCGGGTGCGCCAAGTTCGTCGTGTTCGCCAACTCGGTCGAGGACAACCCTTTTATGGCGGGCGCGTACTGCGGGATCGGCGAGGGCGGCGCGACGGTCAACGTAGGGGTCAGCGGCCCCGGCGTCGTCAAAGCCGCGATCGAGAAATATAAAAACGCCGACCTCGCGCAGTTGGCCGAGGTGATCAAGCGCACCGCGTTCAAGATCACGCGGTTGGGGCAGTTGGTCTGCGAAACGGCGGCCAAACGGCTCAACGCGGGCGCGGGCGTTATCGACCTGTCGCTTGCGCCCACGCCGAAAGCCGGCGACAGCGTGGCGCGGATTTTAGAGGAAATGGGGCTCGAATCCGTGGGGGCGCACGGCACGACGGCGTGCCTCGCGCTGCTCAACGACGCGGTGAAAAAGGGCGGCCTGATGGCGGCGCGGGAATGCGGCGGCTTGTCGGGCGCGTTCATCCCCGTCAGCGAGGACGAGGGCATGATCGCCGCCGTGAAACGCGGCGCGCTGACGATTGAAAAATTGGAGGCGATGACCTGCGTGTGCAGCGTGGGGCTCGATATGGTCGCAATCCCCGGCGACACGCCCGCCGAGACCGTGTCCGCGATCATCGCCGACGAATTGGCGATCGGCGTGGTCAACAACAAAACGACGGCGGCGCGCTTGATCCCCGCGCACGGGTTGAAAGAGGGCGCGGTGTTGGAGTTCGGCGGTCTGTTGGGGAGCGCGCCGGTCATGCCGGTCAACCGGTTTTCGCCCGCGAAGTTCATCTTGCGCGGGGGGAGGATACCCGCGCCGATTCATAGTTTGAGGAATTGAGTTTAGAATTGAGAATTGAGAATTGAGAATTGAAAAGTGTTGACCTGTTGCAAAACGACTTTTAGTATGATGTATGTTTCTTGGCCGTTGGCGTTGCTACGGTCATTAGGGTTGCGGCGAAATTAAAATCCATCGCATTAAGGAATTGAGAAGTGAGAATTGGGGAGTGTACAAACCGCGTTGCTCATGAATGCGGCTCGGCCTTGCGCGGAGGCGGCGGTAAGCGTCCGACATGGCAAGCACTATATAAAAAGGCGCGTTCCGTGTTTTGTAGAGATTGCCGCGTCGCGCTTCCGCGCTCCTCGCAATGACCGCGTATTCATTTCGCTGCAAGTCTAATGACCGGTAGCAATCGGTTTGCACACTCCCTCGGAATGGTATCGGGCGCGCGCGGCGTAACAACTTTGATGATAGATGTTGAAAGTTTTTGGAAAGGGGTGCGGGGGAAACCTTTTTTTCAAAAAAGTTTCCCCCGCACAATTAAAGGCCGCGGAACCGTTTGCGGTAGGCGAGGGGGGACAGAAGGTTCTTTTTTTTGAAAAGGCGGGAAAAATAGGTGTTGCTCTCGAAGGCGAGGGCGTCGGAGATTTCCGTGACGGAAAGTTCGGTCTCGGCAAGAAGGATCTGCGCGCGCCGCAGTTTTTGGTTTAAGATGTAGGCCTTGGGGGACAGGCCGAACGTCTGGCGGAACAGGACGCTGAAATAGGAACGGTTGAAGTTCGCCATGGCGGCAAGTTTGCCGACCGACAGGTCGCCGCTCAAATTTTCGGCGATGTAACGGATTACCTCGGCGAAACGCTGCTTTTGCAGGGTCTTGTGCGATTCGGGAATGATCAGAAAGGATAGGAGCAGCCGAAGCGCGGCGTCCAGCCGGAGGTGCTCGGCGACGTTTTTCGGGAAACGGTTGTCCGTCGCGATTCGGAAGTAATGCTCGACGGTTTCGTCCGCCTTTACCCGCGTGTTAAATTCATAGGCGTTTAAAAGATCGGACGCCGCGTCCCGCGCCGCCGTGTTGAAATGGATGTAATAATGCTCTAAAAAATCGTTGCAGCGGGACGTTACCACCTGATAGGCGGGCAGGAAATACAAATAGCCCGCTTCGAGCCGGACGGTCTTGCTTTTCAGCGTGAGTTCGGCCGAGCCGTCGGTCACCAGATAGACGCGGTTGTACGGGTAAACCGAAACGGTCTCGCTCCAATTCCAATCGGAGCGGACGACGGTTTTATTGGCTTCGTGAATCGCGAACGCCGTGGATTCGGGTACGCTTTGAACGGTTTCCATCCGTACAGTATAACACAAGAAAACCCCGAATGCAACAAAAGTGCAAATATTGCCACCATTTATCTCTTGAAATCCGATAATCGGTATTGTATAATAGACTTGCCGCCAAACCCAGCGCGAAATTTTCGGCGAATTTTTCCGCGCAATAGACTTGCAGCGAAATTAAAAGACGCGCAAGGCCGCCGCAAGTTAATTTCGCAACCGGCCTATTGCCGGCTGCCGCCGTATCTTTGCCGTTAAATCGGCGCGGATTATCGCTTTGAATAGGTGAAAATTTTTTGAAAAGGCGCGGAAAGACTTTTCTATAAAAAAGTTTTCCGCAAATTAAAGAAAAAGAAACCACCCTAATAAGCCTACTATTTTTGAAAAAGGGAAACGGGCATGAAAAAAAGGTTGAAAACGATCCTGTCGGTCCTCGCCGCAATCCTGTCGGCGGCGGTTTTCTGCGCGTGCGGGAAGCCGGAGCCCGTCGCGCCGCCGCCCGATTTGTCCAAGCCCGATTTGCCCGAGGAGGAAAATTTGGAAACCGAGTGGGCGAAAAAGAAATTTCATTTGGAGCCGCTGGTCAAGCCTTTTTGGCTGGATACCGTGATGACCGACGAAACGGTTCTGATGGTACAATACGGGGATTCGGAAGACGCTTACGGGACGCTGGCCTACGAGCCGATTAAAATCCTGAAAGTCCAAAATTACGGCGAGGACTTGATTTTGGAGGAAGGCAAGGACTACACCGTCGAAGGGCGGCGGATTTCCCGCGTTTCCGATTCGATATTCCCCTTTTTGAAATTTTCCGAGTTGATCGGCACGGGCTTCCCGACGGGCGCGCATTATCCCGCGAAGCCCGATTCCCCGGGCGGCGCGGATCAGGTGTTTTATACCGAGGGGGAACTTCTGCCCTGGCATTCGGTCAAGGTGACGTATGAATATAACCCCGCCGACATAGGCTTTGCCGCGCCCGCCTATAAGGGCGGCAAACTGCCGCGCACGGTCGAACGCTTGAAGGCGGGCAAATTGCGCGCCATGTTTTACGGCGACAGCGTGGCGACGGGGTGCAGCAGTTCGGGCTATATGAACATCATGCCCTATATGCACGATTGGATGGATCTTTTCCCGATGGGGCTGGAAAGTTATTACGGCTGCGAAACGCGGAGTTTCAACACCTCGGTGGGCGGCAAGGACTCGAATTGGGGGCTGATCAACGTACAGGAAAACGTGATCGATTACGCGCCCGAATTGGTCGTGCTGCGCTTCGGGGCGAACGACGGCGGTTTCAATATCCCCGAAAACGGCTGGGAAGTGCCCGCTTCGGATTTTAAGATGAGGATAAAGGGCATTATCGAGGACACGCGCGACGCGCTCGGCGACGACGTGGAGTTTATCCTGCTCGCGCCCATGCTGTCCAACCCGTATTCCACGCTGGCCAACAAGCAGGGGGACTATCCCGCCGTGTTGGAGGAATTGGAAAAAGAGATTGCGGGCGTTGTCCACTGCGATATTCAAGCGATACAGGCGGAATTGTGGAATTATAAATTGTACGCCGACCTGCTGGTCAACAATATCAACCACCCCAACGATTATTTGATCCGTATCCACGCCATGAGTTTGCTTGCGACGCTGATCGACTATAAAGCGGAACAGGGGGAAGCGGCGGAGTCGTGAAAGCCTTGCGCTTAAAAACCGAGCGGGTCGCCGAGCCCGCCGCATTGACGGAGAGGTCGCCGCTGTTTTCCTTCGAGGCGGAGGGCGGCGGCGCGGGGACGGCGTATAAAATCGCCGTCGCGCCCGACGCGGCCGCGCTGTCGCGCGGGGAGCGCGTATGGGAAAGCGGCGTATACGATTACCGCGAAACCGCGTACGCGCGATACGGGGGGAAGCCCCTCGCGCCCGATACGGAATACGTCTGGGCGGTAACGGACGCGGAAGGGAAGTTGATTTCCGAGCCCGCGCGTTTCGGGATAGGCCTGTTTCGCGGGGATTGGCGGGCGCGGTGGGTAACGCGGGAGCGGGAAAGCGGCGTCGCGCCGATCTTTTTGCGGAATTTTGCTTTGGCGGGCGGCGGGAAGGAAATCGCCGGCGCGAAACTGTACGTCACGGGCTTGGGCTATTTCAAGGCGTACTGCAACGGCGAAAGCGTTTCGGAGGACGAGTTTGTGCCGCAGGTTTCGGATTACGGGGCGCGGCCTTTGGACGGGTTATTTGAAACCGCCCCGATCGGCACGAAAAAAACGGCCTACTACCGCTGCTACGATATAAAGAATCTGTTGCGGCTGGGGGACAACGCGCTGGCGGTTTGGGTCGGCAACGGCTGGTACAACAACCGCGAAAAGCCCAACGAGGGGAATTTTTGTTACGGCGGGCCGAAGGCGTTGTTCGAGTTGCGGATACGGTTTTCGGACGGCTCGGCGCAAACGGTTTGCAGCGGGGAGGATACGCGGGCGGCGGATAGCAATCTTCTCAAAAATACGCTGTACACGGGCGAGGTTGTCGATTTCAACGTCCGCAACCGTTTCGATTTAAGGGAGTACGGGGACGGGGAAACCGCTCCGGCGCGGGTTTTGCCCGACGCGGAGGGTGAACTTCTGTATCAAAAGGAAGCCCCCGACGTTGCGGGCGAGCGGTTCGCGCCCGCCGCCGTCCTGCGGGACGGGGATACCGCGCTGTACGATTTCGGGCAAAACCATTCGGGCGTACTGCGCGTCAAGGTCAGGGGCGCGAAAAACGCCCGCGTGAAATTCGTTTACGCCGAAAACAAGACCGCCGACAACCGCGCGGACGTTTGGAGTTCGTCGTGGGGCGGGCATGTGCAAGCCGACGAGTTGATTTTGAGCGGCGGCGCGGACGAATACCGCTCCGTTTTCACGGTTCACGGGTACCGCTATTGCGAGGCCGCGTTGCCGGACGGCGCGGAGATTTTGGAAATCGAGTCGCTGTTTGTCCATTCGGGCGCGGCGGGCGACGGGGCGTTCGAGTGCGGCGAGTTGCTGTTCAACCGAATCAACCGGAATTACCGGTATACGTGCCTGTCCAACTTTCACGGCAACGTGCCCACGGATTGCCCGCACCGCGAACGGCGCGGCTTTCTGGGCGACGGCCACGCGCATTTTTCCGCCGCGATGTACAACTTCGACATGCGGGGCGGCTTTTGCAAATGGCTGAAAGACATGCGGGACGCGCAGAGCGAAACGGGCTATATGCCCCATACCGCGCCGTTCGCGGCGGGCGGCGGCGGCCCCGGCTTCGGCAGCGCGTGCCTGATCGCCCCCTTGAAATATTACCGCTTTTACGGCGACGTTTCGCCCCTTGCCGAGGGCTTTTGCGGTATGCTGAATTGGGTCAAGTACCTGAACACGCGCCACGACGGGGATTACATCGTTGTGCGCGAGGAAAAGGGCTGGTGCATCGGCGAGTGGTTCAACCCGACGCTGATCGACCTCGATATCCCTTTCGCGAACACCTACTTTTTCGCGCTGTGCGTAAAACTCGCGACGGAGGTCGCGGGGATTTTGGGCGAATACGAAAGGAAATCGGCGGCGGGCGCGGACGGGGCGCGGGACGGCAGGCCGCCCGTAGCGGAGGTTTCGCCCGAGCGGGAACTGCCGTGGCTGTCCGCGCTGTACCGTCGAATCACGGACGCGTTTTTAAAGCGGTATTACGATTACGGCACGCATTTATTTTGCGGGGGCGGCAAGGGCGCGGCGTTCTTCGGCTTGGATTTGGGCGTTTTGGACGAAGCGGAAGCGCGCGAATGCTTGGAGACCGAACTCGCGCGGATCGCGGAACGGGATTACCGGATCGAAACGGGCATTTTCGGCACGCCCCTCATGCTGAAAATCCTGTCCGACGCGGGGCGGGACGACGTATTGTACCGGATATTGAGCCGCAAGGGGTATCCGGGCTACGCGTACATGATCGAGCGCGGCGCGACCACGCTGTGGGAGGGCTTCGAGGAGCGGGTCGGGCCGGATTACCTTTTGCGCGGCGGCACGCCCCAAACGGGCTACGGCGTGTCGCACAGCCACCCCATGCTGGGGAGCGTCTGCGCGTGGTTTTACGCTAGCATTGCGGGGCTCGGTTTGGATAGGATAGGCAGCGACAGGGTCGTGACGGTCGCCCCGTGGATAGGCGGGGAAATCGAACGGGCGCGCGCCGAAAAGCATACCGTGTACGGCCCCGCGCGCGTCGCGTGGGAACGGAAAGGGCATACGGCGAAAATATCGTTTGCCGTGCCGTTTTCCTGCCGGGGCGAAATCCGGTTAAAGAGCGGCTTTCGGGATTGGGTACTGGACGGCGTTCCCGTCCGCCCCGAAACGCGGGGCGCGTTCGACACGGCGGCGGCGGGAAGCGGCGGGCATACCTTGACGGTCGGGTTGTAAATTGACAATTTACAATTGCAATTTACAATTTACAATTTACAAATTTCGGTCGAGAGTTAAAGGAATAGGCGGCGGTCGAGGGCTATGGAAAAGAGAGAGCATGGAAGGAGAGCGGAGCGATGAATAACGGAATCCGTACCGTAAAAAATAAAAGAGCGGTTTACCTGTTGTCGGCGGCGGTTTTGGCGGCGTTGCTTTTTGCCGCGCTTTCGCGGGGCGCGGGCGGGACGAGCGAGGCCTTCGGATACCAAGATTATTACGAGGCGGTCGGCGGGGCGGCCGTGACGAACAACGCCGACGGCGGCGTGCGTGTCAAAACCTCGGTGAACGCGGAGGTTGTCTTTCAAGAGACGGTGCGTTACGGCGAGGCGCAGGACGTAAACAAGCCGCTGCTGCTGTACATAGACCCCAAGGTCGCGCCCACCCGCTACTTCACCGTGGAGATTCACGGAACCGCCGCGCGGGCGAGTCTGCTCTACACGCTCAATTTGGGGCGGCAGTCCGCTTCGGAGATCAACGTAAGGAATATAGTATCGGGCTTTTGGAACAACAAGCCGAGCGGCGGCGGCATGGACGAGTACAGGCTCGAAATAGCGGGCGACGGCCTGCGCTCCTATATCAACGGCGAATTTATCGAATTTTGGGCTGGGGCGAGAAGAAACCAATTCCCCGAGGGAAAAATTTATCTGCGTTTCGGGGCGGGCGCGCAGTATTGGGAGACGGCGGCGGGGGACGCCGAGGCCGACCTGCGCGTGGGCAACCCGACCGCCGTCACAACCTCCCGCGGCTTTTCCACGCAACAGGCCGCGCCGCTCGAATACGCCCTCGATTTGCGCGGGGCGCGGGTTTCCGACGTTTATTTTATGGCGGGAAGTTATTCGGAAGTTTTAGACAAGGGGCGTTATACGGTCACGAACGGCCTTTTGAGCGTGGAAAAGGCCTATGTCGCGGAACTCGCGCGCGATACGGCCGGCGCGTATGAGTTGCGGCTGATCAATACCGCGCGGGAAATCCGCCTCGCCCTGTACGTTTCGACCGTCGCGGAGATGGCGTTCGGGGACGCGATAGCCTTCGACATTTACGCGGGCGGGCAAACCCTTACCGCCGCGCTGTACGCGAACCTCGACGCGTTCGTTTCCGTTTCGGGCAGAGGGATTACGGGGGCGGACTACTCTTATAGCGCGGCGGCCGAGACGCTGACGTTTTCGGGCGCGTTTTTGCGCACCCTGCCCTACGGCGGGAACCCTTTCCTGCTGCATACGTCGCTTGCGCCCGGCGGGATTCCTTTTGCGGTCACGGTTTACGACACCGCGCCGCCCTCGGCCGTCGGCGGGCCGTTCGCGTTCGACGGCCACGCGCCCGCCGACGTTCAAATCCAAATCCAAAAGCATCAGAACGAGTTGCTGTCCGTGACCGGCCACGGGCTCGCGGCGGGGGATTACGGCTATGACCCCGACGGCGCGGTATTGACCCTGCGCAAGGAATTTTTATCGACGCTGGTTCCCAACGCGACTTATACGTTTACCTTCGAGGGGACGCACGGCGCGGCGGAAATCGCGGTCGGGATCATCGATTCCGAGCCGGCCGTTTTGGCGGGTCCCGCCGCCGTTTCCGTCAACCTGTCGGGGCCTATCGACGCGCGGTTTTCGTTCGATTTGAAATACGACTTTTTCACGTCGCTGACGGGGAACGCCGTCACGGAGTCGGATTACACGCTGTCGGCGGACGGCCTGCTCACGGTCAAGCGGGAGTACATCGCGGCGCGTTTGGCCGCGACGGGCGATTATTGGTTTACGTTCGCGACGCGCTATAACCCGTCCGGCGTCGCCCTGAAAATCACCGTGTTCAACGCCGCGCCCCCCGCCCTGACGGAGGGGGGAGGCTCCGCCGCGTTCGAGAAGCAGCAGCCGTCCGAATTGAGGTTCGCCGTGGCGCGGAACGGCGCGGCTTTTGTCGGCGTGTTTCGGGACGGCGGCATACCCCTTGACGCGCCCGGGGACTACATGTACTCGGAGGACGGCGGGACGAGTATGTTCGTCCTGTCGCCCGCGTATCTTTCCGCGCTTTCCGACGGGGCGTACACGTTCCGTTTCGTGTTTGCGAACGGCGAAATCGACTGCGTCGTCACGGTGTCCAATTCGGCGCGGGCGGCGTTCCCGGGCGGGTACGACACGGTCTATTTGACCGCGCCCGCGGGGGAGGATTTTACTTTTACGGTCGAGCCGAACGGGAGCGTCTTTTCCGGCGTTTCCGGCAACGGGATCACGGCGGCCGATTACGCGTATAACGACGCGACGGGGGCGTTGACCTTTAAAAAAGAATTTTTGGCGGGGCTGCCCTTCGCCTTGGGCGGGTATTTTACGGTTCGGTTCGACAACGTGTCGCTGCGGGCGTGGGTCACCCCGCCGCTCGCGCCCGACCCCGTCGCGCTCTATACCGTGGACGGCGCGGAGGCCGTCGCGGACGGCGACGCGGTGCGCGTGACCTATAAGGCGGCTAACGGTTGGGCGGTACTGTTGGGCGGCTTGAAAATAAAGTACCGTTTCGACGTGACGCGCCCGATTCAGATGTCGGTGGATTTCCTGCAAATTTCAACCAAACCGGGCTATCAATACGTGTTTACGCTGTCGCCCGACGGCTATAAAATGCACTGGGGCGACGCCCCGGCCGCCCTGTTCGGGGCGTTCGGGGCCGGCCCGTCCTACTTGATGAGCGCGTACTTCGGCCAGCCGGGCATTCACGACGCGACGAGTACGCAAATCCAGCACGAGTTGCTCGCGCGAAGGAAAACGTGGGAGGTTTTTACCTTCGACATCGGCGCGGACGCGACCCGCATTTATTTTAACGGGCGGCTGCTTCGGACGACGGCGGCGGTGACGCGCGATAATTTCCCGGACGGGTACGCCTACGCGCTGTTTTCGCCGCTCACCTATACGGAAGCCGCCGACCGGACCGACACGCTGATTTACCGCTTTAAGGCGAACGGGCAAATCGAGGGGCGGACCGATTTCGCCGCGTTCAACAGCCTTGCCAAAAACGGCGTGTCGATCAAAGCCTTTTCGGACAATTCGGTCGTATCGGGCGTGTACCTCGTAAAGGGCGGCGCGGAATTGCCGCTGAACGGGTACGCCGTCGATTACGATTACCCAAACGCGGGGGTTGAAATCCGGTTCTCCGGCGACGCGGTCGCCTTTAACCCGCTGCTCAATGAGCCGGGCGACTATACGCTGCGCGTCCGGGGCGGCGCGTCGTATTTCGACGCGGTTCTGCGCGTTTCCGATTCGGCGGGCGCGGAAATCGTCAGCCGGGGCGAAATCGTTTTCGACCTGTCCGAGGGCGCGGATCTGGCGTTGGATTTGATGGAGAACCTCGATACGTTCACGGGGCTTTCGGGGAACGGAATCGCCGAGGGGGATTATGGCTACAATCCCGCCGGCGGCAAACTGACCGTCAGGAAAGAGTTTTTAAACGCCTTTCCGATCGGCGCGGCCGTGTTCCTTTTGGAGTCCGAGTCCGCGCCCGAGGGCGTTCCCTTTACGGTCTATGTCATCGACGCGTCCCCGCCCGAGATTATCGGCTCGGCGGCGGCGCGCTACGATTTGAGCGAGCCCGCCGCCGTGTCCTTTCGCCTCGACGTGAAGCGCGGCGTTTTCGCGGGCGTGGAGGGCGCGCCCGAGGGGGGCTGCGCGTTCGACGCGGCGGGCGGGACGCTGGTCTTTACGGAGGGCTTCCTGTCCGGCCTGCGGTTCGGGGCGCATTCGTTCCGTTTAAAAATCGGCTACGGCGCGGGGCGTTACAACGAACTTTCGGTCACGGTGGACGTTTATAATTCGGTCGGCCCCGCGTTTTCGGACGGCGGCGCGGATTTGAGCCTGTTTTACGCGCGCGCCGAGCGCAAGGACGTTTCCTTTTCGTTCACGGCGAACAGGGGGACGCTGCTCGGCTTGGAGGGCGCGGGGATTACGCCCGACCTGTACCGCGCGGACGCGGCGGCGGGCGAGATTACGCTGTTCCGCGAATGGGCGGAGTTGCTCGGCGACGGCGTTCACACCGTGTTCGTCGTGTTCGACAACGGGACGGTCACCGTCCGGCTGACCGTTTCGGATACCCTGCCCGCCGAAAGCCCCGCCGCCCCGAAGGGGTGCGGGACGGCGGCGGCCGCGCTCGGCGCGGCGGGCGGCGTTTTGGGCGGCGCGGCGTTAATCGCGGCGTGCCGGCCGGCGGTACGGCGGCGCGGGAAAAGGGGCGGGAAGAATGCCGCGCCCGCCGTTTGACCGATGGCAAAAAGGAAAGAAAAATTTACAATTTACAATTTACAATTGACAAATTGTTGACCTGTCGAAAAAGGGGCTCCCGATGTGATTTGCGTTACTTGCCCACAGGCAATATCGGTTGGGGCTTCGGGAGTGATTTGCGTTTCTTGCCTACCGGAAACACCGCTTTTCACAAGCCTTATCCGCAATTTGTCAATTGTCAATTGTAAATTGTAAATTGTCAACAAGCCCGTAACAAAACAACGGCAACCACCCGTTAAAAGGGTTAACCCTTTTAATTTTGCCTTTCGGCGTTTTTTAAACGCCGAAAGGCAAAAGGGGTTTTCATAGAGGAGAAAGAAAACATGAAAAGAATCAAGGCATTGCTTGCCGTATCGCTTGCCGCGCTGGCGGCCCTCGCGCTCATTGCGTGCGGCGGGGAGGATAACGGCCCCGGAATCGGCCCGGACGGCGGCGGCAACGCTAAAAGAGGCTCGATCAACATCGCCATTCCGATGACGGAGGACGAGAAGAGCGTTATGGAGGCGGTGGTGGCGGGCTACAACGCCCTCAACCCGTTTGTCTCGGTCGGCATCGACCCCAAGGGCGCGGGCGGCGAGTACCCGATTTGGCTCAACACGGTGCTGTCGCCCGACAATTTGGAAAACGTGTCGGCCGACATCGTGCGCAACAACCTGTCGTCGCACCTGTTCGGCAGCGGGAAATTCGTGGATTTCTCGCAATACCTGTCCGAAACCAACCCCTACGCGGGCGGCGCGGTTTGGTCGGAGACGCTGGACGGCATGGCTTTGGTGCCTACGGGCGCGAAGGGCGAGATCTTCTCGCTCAGTTTCCAGTCCCTGCAAGTCTCGTTCTATTACAACGCGGACATTTTCGCGGCGGCGGGCGTGGACGCGGCGGGCATCGCCGCGTGGGGCGATTTGATCGCGGCGTGCGAAAAAATCAAGGCCTACGACGGTACGGTTACGCCGCTCGCGATCAACGGCAGCCCCGACAGTTTTTGGTCGGGGCAGATGAGTTGGATATTCCGCGCCTATGTAGACCAATATTTCCGCGACGCGGCCGAGGCGACGCATACGCGGGAGGGCGATTGGAACTACGACGGCTTAACGGGCAAGGACAAGTCTTGGGCGTACGCCCCGAATTTCAGCGACTACGACGCGTCCCTGCCCGAGGCCGAGCGGCGGCAAAAGGCGTTTTTCAACGACGACCCGCGCGTCTACACGACGAACGAACTGCGCCTTTTAAGGAAGGTGAAGGACGGCGAGTACGGGCATGACACGGCGCGGTACAAGAACATGCTGGCCAATCTGAAAGAGGTGTTCCCGAAATATTGCGGGACGGCGTATACGACGCAGGACGACACGTCGTTTTGGACGGGAAAGGCCGCGATAGCCCTCGACACCACCGATTTATTGGTCGAGTGGAAAAAGAAAGCCGACATTGCGCCCGAAACGTCTTTCGGGCTGGGGCGTTTCGATTTCCCCGCGATGACGGCGCACCCCGCTTACCCCGGCGGCGCGCCCGCCGTGGACTACGCGCGTTCGATCGGCGGCCCGCACGGCTACTACGGCGTCGTCAACAAGAGCGCGAAGCAAACCGATCTGGTCATGGATTTCATGAAGTACTGGGTCTCGAAGGCGGGGCAGGACGCGGAAATGCAGAAGCGCAAGGAATTGGGGCTGTGCGTCAAGGGCGTGCCGTATGTAAAGGGCGTGACGATACCGCCCGAAATCAATATTTTGGGCGACGTAGAGTTGCGGGGCGTAGCCGACTTCAATCCCGCCGCGGTTTTCGCGAGGGGGCTGGGGAACGAGGGCTATACGACGCGCGATTTCCAAAACTATACGCAGCAACTGTTCGTCACGAGCGGGACGACGATCGACGCGTACGCCGCGAATATGCGGAACTCGATGAGTACCTACATGGTCGAATATTTGAAAACGCGCGGCTATCGGGCGAACGCGCTGGACGACGTGACGCTGAACCCGTTTTAAACGGCAAGGCGGGGCATTCATAGATACGCGGCTCAAAGAGAAAAAGAAATGGACGGAGTGAAAAGGAAAAGGCGGATACGGTTTATAGCGGCGTGCGCGGCGTTTGCGGCGGCGGCGGCTTTGCTTGCCCTTTCGGCTGTCAAGCGGAACGACGCGTCCGATTACGCCGCGCCGCCTTTGCCGCCCTCGGCCGCCTTCGCCGCCTTTATCGGGGAAAACGTTCTGATCGGCGCGACCGGCTCGCGTTCGGTGTACGCTTACGCGCCCGACGGCCGCAAACTTTGGAGCCGCGAATTGGACGAGACCGTCGTCGGCCTGTACGCGGCGGCCGAGGGCGCGGCGGCCGCGCGGCGCGACAACCGGATCGAGTTTATCGACGGGGAAGGGCTTACCCGCGCCGTCCTCGATTTGGGCGTGCCGGTCAAAGCCCTTGCGTATGACGCGAAAGCCCGCCGCATGGCGATCGCCGCGTCGGTCACGAGCAGCGCGAATTACGTCTGCGTTTTGGAAAATATTTCCGCGCTGTCGGATATCGCCGACACGTCGTGGTACTTAACGGCAAAGGCGACGCCGGCGGGCGTGGGGATCGACCCCGAAACGGGCGCGGTGTACTACGCCGCGTATACCGGAAACCTGTATTTGTGTACGCGCACCGACGCGGGCGGCGCGGATACGGCCGTGTTTCAAAGCGAGCATCTGCTCAATTCGTTTTTGGTTACCGACGACGGCGCGTTCGTGTTCGGCGCGCAGAACGGCAACCTCAATCTGCATCGGCGCGGCGCGGACGGCGGCTTTTCCCCGCTGTTCAACCGTAAATACGGCAATTTCAAGTTGCGCCTCGCGGGCGGCGCGGGCGGGGGCTTCGCCGCGCTGTCGGACGGCGGAACGCTGATTTTCGGCGAGACGGCGGGGGCGGCGGTCAAGGCATCCAAAATCACGGCGGCCGCGTCGGCGCAAGCCCTCGCCCGCGGCGGGAACGGCGCGGTCGCCGTCCTGCGGGACGGCGAAGCGCGGTTTTATTCCCCCGGCAAATCCACCGCCGCCGCCGCGTTCGCCGTCGTTTTCCCGATCGCCCTCGCTTGCGCCGCCTTGTCGGGCGGGGCGGCGGCCGTGTTCGGCGTATCCCTGCGGGGCGGGGCGGGCGACGCGGTGGGCAAATGGGCGCGGGACGCCTTTCGGGGCGCGCGACGCGCTAAAAAGCAATACCTCATGCTGCTGCCCGCGTTCGCCTTTTTGGCGGTGTTTATCTATGTCCCCGTCGTCCGGGGCTTCGCGATCGCGTTCCAACGCTTCGAGGGCGGCATGTTCGTCGAATGGGTGGGCTTCGCCAATTTCGTCAAGGTATTCGGCAACGCCTATTTTATCCGAAGTTTGGGCAACATGGGGATTTTCCTCGCCACCGATTTATTGAAAGCGTTGATCGTGCCGGTCTTTGTCGCCGAGGTCATCGTCTGCCTGCGCAGTAAGCGTTCGCAGTACGCGGCGCGGGTGCTGATGTATATCCCCGGCGTTTTGCCCGGCGTGGCGGCGATGCTGCTGTGGCGGTTCGGCATCTACGGGCAGAACGGTATACTGAACCAACTGTTCGGCGCGTTGGGCATAAAAAGTTTGGCGGCGGCGGATTTTTTGGGCGACCCGAATTACGCGCTCGGCTCGATTATCATGATCGGCTTCCCGTGGGTAGGGGGGTACATCATCGTCTACGGGGCGTTGATGGGCGTGCCGGAATCCCTGCACGAGGCGGCGCGGCTGGACGGCTGCGGGCGGTTCAGAAGGGTGTTCGTCATCGACCTGCCCATGATATTCGCCCAAATCAAATACCTGTTCATTACGGCGTTCATCGGCTCCATGCAGGACTTCAACCGCGTGTACCTGACCACCGAGGGCGGGCCGGGGCAGGCGACCTATGTCCCCGCCTTGGAACTGTTTTTCAATATCAACAGGTTCCACGACTACGGCGCGGCGGCGGCGATGGGGATTCTGCTGTTCATCGTCATCTTTACCGGCTCCATGCTGCTGATGAATATTAAAAAGGAAAAGGGAGGCGCGGCGGCGGTATGAACGCTTCGGTCAAAAGAATGCGGAAGCGCGGCGTGAACGCGCCGCTGTGGCAAACCGTCCTGCATATTTGCGCGTGGGCGGTCGTCCTGCTCGTGATGGCTCCCTTCCTCGTCACGCTGTGGTTTTCCTTAAAAGGCGCGGACGATTTCAACCGGGGGCTGTGGACGCTGCCGCGCGTCCCGCGCTTCAACAATTATTGGGTCTGCCTGCAAGCGGTCAATTTCAACATGCTCAACAGCGTCTGCATATGCTTGGTCATCGCCGTCGCCGCCGTGCTGGTTTCCAGTTTGGCCGCCTATACGTTCGCGCGTTACGATTTCAAATTCAAGAACGCGCTGTTCGGCTTGATTATCGCGCTGATGATGGTGCCGGGCATCTTGACGCTGACCCCGCAGTACCTGAATATTTTGAGCCTCGGCCTGCACAACACGCGCTTCGCCGTTATCCTGCCGGGAATCGCGGGCAACGTCGTGGGCTGCGTCTTTCTGTTCCGCACGTTCATGGGGCAGCAGCCGGGCGAACTGTACGAATCCGCGCGCGTCGAGGGCGCGGGGGACTTGACGATGTATTTCCGCATCGCGCTGCCGCTGTCGGTGCCGGTGCTGATGATCCAGTTGGTGGGCATATTCGCGATGCAGTACAACGATTATCTGTGGCCGATGCTGGTCGTCGAAAAGCCGGCCATTCAAATGCTGATGCCGCTGTTAAAGGACATGATCGCCGACGTGTACGCGAAAACCGCCAACGCGGGCGCGACCTACGCCCTCTATATCGTCAGCGGCATTCCGCTGGTCGTAACGTCGCTGATCGGGCTGAAATATTTCGTGAACGGCGATTTCGCGAGCGGCTTGAAGTTTTAACGGAGATGAAAAAAGGAAACGGAATGAAAAGAGAAAGACGGAAAATCCTGTTGCCGGCGTTGGCCGCGCTGCTCGTTTTGGCGGCGGCGTGCCTTCCCCCTCGGGGGCAAGGCGCGGGGCCGTCCGCGCTTGCGCCCGCGCCGATATCCGAGGGCGGGGCCGTGACGGAGTTGACGCTTACGGCGGGCGAAACGCGCATTACGGCCGCCGTCCCCGACTACGGCGCGGCGGGCGGCTTGCAACTCGTCCGCTTTAAGGCGCACCAATACCACGAATCGGCGGCCTTTATCCCCGAATACGACGGGGTCGGCGACGACAACCAACGCGACGGGTACGACACCGACCGCGCCTATTACGCCGCCGCCGCGAGCGGCTTTGCCGAGGGCGCGGTAACGGGCGGCGGGACGCTCTCGATCGACCGCTTTTCCGGCGCGGCGGGCGAGGAAGGCTTCGATAAAATCTACGACAAGTTCTATATCCTGTCGGGCGGCGCGGTTTCGGGCGGGCGGGTGACGGGCGGCGCGGTCGTGGACGGCCCGAAGTTCGTCGCCGAGGTCGCGGCCGAGCGCGATTTTACGGTCGAACGCCCCGCGTCGATTAAGGGCCTTGAAACGGTCAATTACGACGACGCGGAAAAGTTGGGGGTCAAACATTCGTCGGTCGGCCTCGACATCAACCTTTTGCTGACGGCGGCGACGGCGGCGGACGCGATCCCCTTCGAGAGCAACGGGAAAACCTATTACTTCTCCCAAAACAACCTCCGCGCCAACGACACGCAGATTATCGGCATGACGGCGGCGGGCTTTTTGGTCACGCAACTTCTCTTGATTTGGGGCAGCAGCGTGGGGGCGAATTCGATTCTGGCGCACCCCGATTACGTCAGAATATCCGGCTTCCCGTTGAGCATCAGCGCGCCCAACCTGACGACGGAGGCGGCGGTCAACGCCTACGTCGCCGTGTACGAGTTTTTGGCCGACCGCTATACGCGCCCCGACAAACGGTACGGGCGCGTCGTGAATTTCGTCATCGGCAACGAGGTGGAAAGCGCGTGCCAATGGAACAACATGGGGTACCTGCCGATCGACGAGTATATCCGGCAGTACGAACGCGCCGTGCGCCTCGCCTACAACGCGGTCAAAAAGACGTGGGCGGGGGCGACGGTCTTGATTTGCACGAGCCATTTTTGGGGCGTGGACGTGGCGACGCAGTTTATCAATTACGACCCCGTCACCTATCGGCCGTTTATCGGCAAAGGCTCGTTCACGTCCAAACAGATTATCACCGAATTTGCCCGCGAGGCCAAGGCCGGCGGGGATTACCCGTGGCAACTCGCCTATCACCCGTACCGCGCCAACGCGATCGGCGAATCGGTTTTTTGGAACGACGTGAATTACGAGGCGTGCCTCCACGACGAGGACGCGCCCAAGGTCTCCACCCTGAACATCGAGGTGCTGACGGACTGCCTTAAAAAGCCGGAAATCGCCTATCGCGGGGAGCCGCGCGATTTTTACGTGACCGAATACGGCGCGGGCACGCCCCACCGCGCGGACGTTTACGACCCCGATTTCTTGACGGACGAGGATTTGAACAACCAAGCCGCGTCCTATATCTATACCTACTACACGCTGTATTTCGCGGGCGCGAAGGCGTTCATTTGGCATCGGCAGTTCGACGTGTCCAACGAGGGCGGCGAAAATCTGGGGGTTTGGACGCGGCAAAAGAACACGACGCAGGACCTCTATAAAAAGAAGCCCCTATGGGACGTGATGAAGTACATCGACACGAAATATTCCTATCAATACACCGCGCCCTACCTGCAATTCATCAAAAAGTACCCGAGCGACGACGCGCCGAAATCGTGGGCGGAAATCGTGCCGGGGTTCGACGTGAAAAAGTTGGAGGGAAGCCCGCTCCCCGAGGAATCGGACTTATTGAGGGTGGAAAATTACGGCAACGACGCGGAGAATTGCGGCTTCGAGGGCGGGGAAACGGGCGGCTGGGCGATGGCCGACGCCGCGACGAGTTGCAACGCGGTGCAGGACGCGTCCGCCGCCTTGTCGGGCGGGGGCAGTTTGGTCGTGCATTACGCGGGCGTCGGGGCGGCGGGCGGCGGCCGCGCCGAAAAGGGGATTGTCCGGGTTTTCGACGAGCCGGCGGATTTACGCGCCTATTCGAGTTTCAACCTCGCGGTAAACCTCGGCGAGGGCAAGGCGGGGGTTGCGCGGACGGTGACCGCGCGGTTTTACAGCGGCGAACATATCGCCGAATACAAGGCCGCCGTCGCGGAAGCCGGCTATGTCCGCCTGTCGGCGGCAATCGGCGCGTCGAATTGGGCGTATTTCGACCGGGTGGACAGGATCAAGATATGGTATTCGTCGGACGACCCCTCCGCGTCGGCGGGAACGCTGTACTTCGACGACATAGGCTTTGCCAAAGCGGCGGAAACGGACGGAAAGGGGGGCTGCCGCAAGAACGCCGCCGCGCTCCCGCTCGTTCTGTCCGCGCTCGCCCTGCCGTTTTTGGTAAAGCGTCGGAGCGGGCGAATAAATTGAGAATTTACAATTGACAATTTACAATTGACAAATTGCGGATAAGGCTTGTGAAAGCGGTATTGCCTATTAGGTAATAAGTAATAAGTAATAGGTAATAGGTAAAGGAAATTGAGAATTGAGAAGTGAAAATTGAGAAGTGTCGGATGCTTACGCAAAAAGAAACTTTTTGGTTGCTGTATGTTTCTTACCCGCCGACCTGCTTGCTTGACGGAACCTCGACCGCAATTTGTAAATTGTAAATTGTAAATTGCCCATTGTAAATCGGCCATTGCCCATTGTCAATTGTCAATTGCAATCAAGGAAACAAAGAATGCTGAAAATTATAGATTTGACAACCGAATACGAGCGCGAACCGCTGAACCTGCATTGCGCCCGCCCGCGCTTTTCGTGGCGCTACGCGGGCGTAGAGGCCTTTACGCAGCGTTCGTACCGGATATTGGCCGCGTCCTCGCCCGAATTGCTGTCGGCGGGGCGCGCCGACAAATGGGATTCGGGCGACGTGAGGTCCCGCGCCTGTATCGCCGTCCCCTACGGCGGCGCGCCCCTGAAAAGCCGCGAGCGGTGCTATTGGAAGGTGCTGGCCGGCGGGGCGGAATCGGAGGCCGCCCGCTTCGAGACGGGGCTCTTGCAAGCGTCGGATTGGCGGGGGCTGTGGGTTTCCGCGCAAGCGTCGCGGATCGGCGGCTCCCTGCTGTTCCGCAGGGGCTTCGACGTGGGGGCAAGACGCGCCGTTCGCGCGCGCGCCTACGTCGCCGGCCTCGGGTACCACGAATTTTACTGCAACGGCAAAAAGGTCGGCAAAAGCGTGCTGAACCCCTCGGTCACCGAATACGCAAAGCGCGTCCCCTATTGCGCCTACGCGTTCGAGGGGCTGCTCGTCCCGGGCGCGAACGCGGTCGGCGTGATCGTGGGCAACGGCTGGGCGGGCGCGCGCCGGCTCCTCGCCCAAATCCACATCGAATTCGAGGACGGCTCCGAGGATGTTTTGGTCACCGCCAACTGCGCGGGCTGGTGGGTCACGGGCGCGCCGATCGTCGCCGACAGCGTGTACGACGGCGAGGTGTTCGACGGGCGCATCGCCGCGCGGCTGCGGGACTGGTGTATGCCGGACTACGCGGCGGGTTGGGAAAGCGGCTGGATGTACGCGATGCTGTGCGAGCCGCCGGCGGGGAAACTCGTCCCCCACCGCATAGAGCCTGTCGAGGTCGTCGGCGAGTTTATGCCCGTCGCCGCGGAAAAAAAGCCGGACGGCGCGGCGGTCTACGATTTCGGGCAGAACTTTTCGGGGTGGGCGCGTATCCGCGCGCGCGGCGGCAAGGGCGCGAAAATCGCCCTTAAATACGGCGAGCAACTGACGGACGGCGGATACGTCAACCAACTCAACCTGCGCACCGCAAAGGCGCGGGACCTCTTTATCCTGAACGGCGAGGGAGCAGAGGAATACGCGCCGCGCTTTACCTATCACGGCTTCCGGTACGTCGAGGCGCGGGCGGAGGGCGGCGCGGAGATCCTCTCCCTGATCGGCGAGTACGTCCGCAACGCCGCGCCGCTCGTCGGCTCGTTCGAGTGCTCCGACCCCGTCCTGAACCTTCTGCACCGCAACGCGGTGATGACCGAGGGCAGCAACCTGCACGGCGTGATGACCGACTGCCCCCAGCGCGACGAGCGGTTCGGCTGGCTGAACGATTTGAGTTCGCGCGTCTATCAATCCGTGTGCAACTATTCCATGCCGCGCGTGTTCGCAAAGGTGACCGACGACATCTCCGACACGCAGGACGCGGAGGGCAGGATCGCCGACACCGCGCCGTTTTTCACGGGCTTCCGCCCCGCCGACCCCGTGGTCGTGTGTTACCTGCTGCTCGGGTATAAAAACTACGAGTACTACGGCGACGCGGAAACGCTGAAAGCGCATTACGGGAACTATAAGAGGTGGACGGATTTCTTGACCTCGCAGGTCGGCGCGGACGGCGCGACGCTCTATTCGACCTATGGGGACTGGTGCCCCCCGGGTCGGTTCGGCGCGGCGGAACCGCCCGTCAACCGCGACACGCCGGACGGCTTCGTCTCGATCGTGTACTATTACCTGCACCTGCGCTATCTGTCCGAAATCGCGGCCGTTCTGAAAAAGCGCGGCGACGCGGAACGGTACGCGGCGGCGGCGGCGCGGACGGCGGCGGCGATCGAGCGGAAGTATTACGACCGCGAAAGGGGCGTGTACGCGACGGGCAGCCAGTCCTGCGCCGCGCTCGCCCTGAACGTCGGACTATTGACGGGCGCGGACGCGCGGCGGGCGGCGGCCGCGCTCAACGCGGAGATCGCGCGGTGCAACTACCACGCCTACGCGGGCAATCAGGCCTACCGCCACATGTTCGAGGCTTTGACCCGCTACGGCTACGCCGACACCGTCCGCGCGGTTTTGACCAATCCCGAATACCCGGGCTGGGGGTACATGGCGGCTTGCGGGGCGACGACGGTCTGGGAACGGTGGGAAAAGGAAATGCAACTGGTCATGCACTCGTTCTGCCACCCGATGTTCGCCAGTTACGACGCGTGGATGATCAACGACGTGGCGGGGATACGCCCCGACGCGGGTGCGGCCGCCATGGACAAAATCCTGATCGCGCCGACCGTTTTAAGCGGCGTGGAGTACGCCTCGGGCGCGATAGGCCTGTTGCGGGGGCGCGTCGCCTGCTCGTGGAAAAGGGACGGCGATTCGGTGGAGTATGAAATAGAAATCCCGCCCAACACGTCCGCCCGCGTGCGGATCGCGGGCATCGAGGCGGTCGGCGGCAAGCCGTTTTTCGGCGGGGAGTTCCTCGTTGACGGCGGCGGCAAATTCACCGTGTCGGCGCGGGACTGCCGGAAAGGAGAGGAAGCGGTATGAAAAAGAGAAGGTTTGCCGCCCTGCTGCTCGCGCTGGCCGCGCTGCCCTTCGGGGCGTGCGCGGGCGGCGGCGGGAACGGGAGCGGGGCAGGGAGCGGCGGCGGCGCGGAGCCGGAGCCGCCCGCCGCGGTAACGCGCCCCTTGCCCTATCAATACCTTGCCAAATTCACGGAGGCCGAAACGCCCGCGTTCGAGTACGCGGACGGGTACGCCTACGGGGGCGGCTCCGAAATAAAGGCGATCGAGTACCGGGGCGCGGACTACATGGGCTTGCGCACCAAGGTTTTCGCCTATATCGGCTTTCCGGCGGGGGCGAGCGCGGAAAACAAGGTTCCGGCGGTCGTGCTTGTGCACGGCGGCGGCGGCACGGCGTTCCCCGAATGGGTACGCGCGTGGAACGAGCGGGGCTACGCCGCGATTTCGATGGACACCGAGGGGCGGCGGCCCGACCGCAGCCGCAACGGCTTGAACGGCCCCGCCAACGACTATCTTTTGACCGAAACCAAGCCGCTCAACGAGCAATGGATGTACCACGCGGTTTCGTCGGTCGTTCTGGCGCACACGCTGCTGCGGGCGGACGAGCGCGTGGACGCGGGCAAAACGGGCTTTATGGGCGTTTCGTGGGGCAGCGTGGTCTCGTGCGTAGCGGCGGGCATCGACAACCGTTTTTCGTTCGGCGTGTCGGTGTACGGCGGCGGCTTTTTGAACGAGGGGTCGTCGGGTTTCAGTTATTACGGGATTTCAGACGCGTCGTGGGCGTTGTGGGAGCCGAGTTTGTATTTTCCCGAGGTTAAGGCCGACATGCTGTTCGTCAACTCCGACCATGACACCTCGTTTTCGCCCGACATAACCTATAAGTCGGCGCGGGCGGTCGGCGGCCGCCACACCTACATCGCGGTGCACACGCACGGGCAGAGCGAGGCGATGGCTTTAACCGAGCCGTACATATTCGCCGACGAATCCGTCAAGGGCGAGCCAGCGCGCGCCCGCATCGAATCGGCCGCCCGCGAGGGCGACTGGTACAGGGGCGAGCCGGCGCGCGCCCGAATCGAATCGGCCGCCCGCGAGGAGGGCGACTGGTACAGGGTGACCTATTCCCTGCCCGAGGGCGCGACGCTCGCGGGGGTGCAGGTCTACAAGAAGGTGTTGCCCATCGGCTACGAGCGGGCGGGTTTAGGCTACGCCCTGCCGAACGAGGATTTTTCCGAGGCGAAAACGCCGCTGATGTTCGACGCGCCGACGGGCAGTTTCACCTTCCGCATCCCGTGGAGCGCGCGCGTGGTCTATTTCAACCTGCTAACCGAAAAGGACGGCCGCATAGCCGTCGCCTCGTCGCGCTTGTACGATATAGAGGGAGCGGGGCAGGGGGCGGGGAATAGCGGATAGCGGATAGAATAGGGAATAGTGGATAGTGGATAGGGAATAGTGTCGGTCGAGAGGGTATTGCGCGGAAAACTTGTCAAAGAGGGATACCGTGGGGGGGGGGGGGGGGGGGGGGGGGGGGGGGGG
>JAISFM010000310.1 GCA_031263605.1 Clostridiales bacterium
ACTAAAAGTTATTTCTTGCGTCAGCATCCGACACTTCTCACTTCTCAATTCGCTGTTTGCCTCCCCCTATGGGAGTGTACAAATAGCGTTGCTACGGGGTCATTGCGAGGAGCGCGGAACGCGCGACGCGGCAATCTCTATATAAAAAGGTGCATTTCGTGTTCGGTAGAGATTGCCGCGTCGCGCTTTGCGCTCCTCGCAATGACCGGTAGCAATGCGGTTTGTACACCCCCCCCCATAAAACAATAAACAGCGGGCGGCGGTTTGTGGTATACTTGTCATACGGATACGGGAACACGGTAAACTGTCAACAGATTTGCTGCGGAATGAAAAGCCGCCGCACGACAATTTCACAACAGGCCTGAACCGCTGAATAACTTTTTCAAAAAGAAACGGGCGCGCCCGTTTCGCGTATCCGCGTCATAAATGACGCGGATACGCGAAGGACATTTATTCATCGATACGCAAACAGGCTTGTTCGGAAACGGGATACGGAATACCGGACAAGCCGAAGGAATAAACCGCTATGAAAAAACTCAAAACCCTGTTGCTCATGCTCGCCGTCGTTTTGGCGGCTCTCGCCCTTGCCGCTTGCGGCGCGCCCGGCGGCGACCCGCCCGATAACGGCGGCGCAGCAACGCCGGCCGCATTGCCCGCGCCGACGCTCAACATAGGCGAGAGCGAAAAATTGCTGACGTGGAACGCCGTGGCGAACGCAAGCGGCTATTCCGTTCGGGTGGGTAACGGTACGCCGATCGACAACGGGGCTTTAACGTCCTATTCCCTCGCGTCCCTGACGGCGGCGTGTACGTACTCCTTGAAAGTCATGGCAAAGGGCGACGGGGCGAATTACACGGATTCGCCGTGGTCGGCGGCTAAAACGTATACGGTTGCGGATGTGGGCGGCCCGAATCCGCAACCGGCGAAAGTAGACGCGCCGACAAACTTACAAATCGACGCCGAAACGAAAACCTTAACATGGGACGCGGTACCGAACGCAAGCGGCTATTCCGTTCGGGCGGATAATGGCACGCCGATCGATAACGGGGCTTCTACGTCCTATTCCCTTGCGCCCTTGACGGCGGCGGGTACGTATTCCCTTAAAGTCATGGCAAAGGGCGACGGCGGGGCATTCCTCGATTCCGATTGGTCGAACGCCGTAACGTATAGGGTCACGCAAGGACTCGCCGCGCCCGTTAACCTGCAAATCAACGCCGAAACGAAAACCTTAACGTGGGACGCGGTGCCGAACGCAAGCGGCTATTCCGTTCGGGTGGATAACGGTACGCCGATCGATAACGGGGCTTCCACGTCCTATTCCCTCGCATCCTTG
The DNA here is from genome assembly GCA_031263605.1 of Clostridiales bacterium. Taxonomy (GTDB): domain Bacteria; phylum Bacillota; class Clostridia; order Christensenellales; family DUVY01; genus BNZQ01. The sequence continues at coordinate 1,334 of JAISFM010000310.1, forward strand.
GCGGCGGCGTATGCGCACGCTCTGAAAGTCATGGCAAAGGGCGACGGCGGAGTCTTCCTCGATTCCGATTGGTCGGTCGAGGCTGTTTGCGAAAGGCAGGAAACACCGGGCTTGCAATTTACCCTGATAAACGAAGGCGCTGAATACAGCGTGTCAAAGGGGACGGCTATGGACGCCGAAACTCTGATCCCGTCGATTCACGAGGGCAAGCCCGTGACGGCGATAGCGCCCGAGGGATTTAAAAATTATGCCGGCTTTACGAGCCTTACTATACCGGCCGGCGTGGCGAGTATCGGGGCTTCCGCGTTCTACGGTTGCAAAAACTTAACGGTTATAAATTTCAACGCGACGGCTTCGGACGATTTATCGCGTGATAGTTGCGTATTCGACAATGCGGGGACAAGCGGGATGGGGATCACGGTCAACGTCGGCGCGAACGTGACCAAAATACCCGCCTATCTGTTCTATCCGTATACTAACAGTGCTGCCCCTAAAATCGTGACGGTCAATTTCGCGCCGAACGGCGTTTGCCAAAGTATCGGGGCTTCCGCGTTCTATGCTTGCGGCGGCCTGACGGGTATCACGATACCGAGCGGCGTGACGAGCATCGGGGCTTCCGCGTTCTATGATTGCAACGGTTTGACGAATATCAAGATGCCCGATGGCCTGCAAAGCATCGGAGCCGGCGCGTTCTATGGTTGCTACGGTTTAACGAGTATCACGGTACCCGACAGCGTGCGGAGTATCGGAAAGTCCGCGTTCACCGGCAGTAGTTTAGCGACGGTATAGTACGGCGGCGCGGACGAAACGGCGTGGAACGGGATAGAGATAGGTTCGGACAATGCGCGGCTCATCCTCGTGCCGAGATATTACTATTCGGAAACCTCCCGATCGGGCAATTATTGGCATTGGGCCGGCGGCGTGCCGACAAAGTGGAATTAGAGAAGGCGCGAAGCAATAAGGACAGCATGAAAGTTTTTGAAAGGGGCGCGGGGGAAACTTTTTTCAAAAAGTTTCCCCCGCACGCTAACCGCTATTCCCTTTATAAGATAAAAATTGTACAATATTTTGCTTGACATTCGAGTCAACTCTAATGATACTATAATAGGAGAGGTGCAGAATGAAAGGAAATTCGGTGCAGGAGGTTTCGGCGGCATTGGGGATTCCAAAGGATACGTTGCGCTATTATGACAAATTAGGGCTGGTTTCCCCAAGGCGCGGCGAGAACAAGTACCGCCGGTATACCGATAGGGATATGCTTGATTTGCAATATGTCGAAATATTAAAGTACGCGGATTTTTCACTTGTGCAGATACGGCAATTTTTTAATTATATGAGGTGTTTGGCGTCGGCCGGGGATTGCGACAATATTCAGAAAATGTTTGAGCGCAAGAAAGCGAACTATATTCAACGGATAAAAACATACAAAGCGATGTTAGGCTTAGTCGAGCGGATATTGGAAACGAAAAACAAAATCAAATCGCCTCTCGACATAGGTATTGCGGACGATTTTGTGACGAACATATTCAAGGGCATCGAGAGGGGGCGGCATGAAAAATAGAATTTATTTTTCAACGGGAACGGGTATATGAGAAAAAAACTTATTTTAGTTACGCTGACGGCGATAATCGCTTTTGCCGCAAATATGTACAACCATGTCGCGAACCCCTTCAATTTCAATATTTATCCGCTGGCAAAAAGCCGGCAAGCGCAATCCGGCAAAACGCTTGAAATTACTTTTTCATATGAAAAACAACTTCTCGCGGCATCGAGCCAATATGCCTTTTGGATCGAGGATACGGACGGCAATTACGTCGATACGCTTTATGTTACGCGGTATACCGGGCTCGAAGGGCATAGGCGCAGGCCGCAGTCATTGCCGAAATGGGTTTCCAAAGCGAATCCGAACGATATGAAGCCGTTCGAGACGGACGCCGTGACGGGAGCGACCCCGCGGTCCGGCGGCTATGCCGTTTATTGGGATTTTACCGACAGGAACGGAAAACCGGTAAAAGAAACGGAGTATCGGTATTTTATCGAAGCGACTCTGTATATGGGCGATAACGCGCTGTATTCCGGAACAATTGCTATGGGCGCGGAACCGTGGCAGGAATATCCGGAGCCCGAATACTCGAAGCCGGATAGCCGATACAAAAATATGATTTCAAATGTCAGAGTACTGTATTATCCTTAAATTTGCGGTGAAAATATGAAAACGGAAAATCGAATAGTAGTAGATTATGCAATGCTTTTATCGCTTTTTGCGCTTATGGTCAAACCGTTGACGG
>JAISFM010000146.1 GCA_031263605.1 Clostridiales bacterium
GGTGTACTTCTTTTTAAACAAAAAGTTGGTGCATTATGAAAATTGAAAACGCCGCGGGCGGCCCCGCCCGCAAAAGAAATACCCCGCTCAAACGGCGGGTAAAACGCGCCGCCGCCCACACCGTGCTGGCGTTGGCATCGGCAGTCTTGATTTTCCCCGTGTTTACGGTGTTTATGACCGCGCTGAAAGGGTTCGACCAGATCGTGGCCAACCCCGGCGCGTTATTCCCGCGCCCGCCGCATTGGCGGAATTTCATCGACGTGTTCACGGTTCTGCCGTTCTTCACGTATCTGAAAAATTCCGTCGTCGTCGTCGTTTGTTCCGTCGGCGGCGTCGCGCTTTCCAGTTCGCTGGTCGCCTACGGCTTTTCGCGCTTTCAAAATCGGTACAAGGAAATCGTTTTCAGCGTTATGCTCGCCACTATAATGATCCCGGGGCAAGTGCTGATGATCCCCACGTTTGAAATGTTCCAATCGTTCGGTTGGGTGGACACCTTGCTGCCGTTTATCGTTCCGCCGCTGTTCGGGGGCGGCGTCACCAACGTCTTTTTAATTCGGCAGTTCATGCGCGGCCTGCCGAAATCCCTGTTCGAGTCGGCGGAAATCGAGGGCGCGTCCGAGTTTCGGATTTACGCCCAAATCACGCTCCCTTTGTCCAAGGCCGTGCTGTTCACCGTGGCGATTTTCACGTTTTTGGGCGCGTGGAGCGACTTCATGGGGCCGCTCATCTATCTCAGCAGCCCAAGCCGCTTTACCCTCGCTTACGGCATGTACGTCTATTTTTCGACCGCGTTCATCGGCGCGACGCAGCCGTGGCACCTCATCTGCGCGGTCAATCTGGTGATCATCGTTCCGGTCGTCGCCTTATATTTCTTCGCCCAACGCTATTTTGTGCAGGGCATACAATTGACGGGTATAAAAAATTAGGGGGCGTTTATGCGAACGCCTCCGATAGACTTGCGACAAATCTAAAAAGGAAAGGTATAACAATATGGTTGAAATCAAAAGGCTGGGCATCGTCATCTCGCCGCCGAAAGGCAACGAGGGCTTGTATGCCGAAAACAGAACGAGCGAGTATGCCGCGTACAACGCCGGCATGGCGTTCGACGGAAAATCGGTGCATATGCTGTATCGGTTTTCGCGCAACAGGCCGGCGGACGGATACGACCCCGCTTTGATGTCGTGTTACTGCGAGGATTACATCAATTACGCCGAATTGATGCCCGACGGAAAACTCGTCCGGGATTTCGGCCCGGTCATCAAGCCGTCCGTGCCGCGCGAATACGCCGGATGCCATGATCCCCGGATCACGTTTTTAGAGGGGAAATACTACATCACCTATTGCGCGTGGGATTTGGGCTATCTGCCCGGCGGCGTCAACAAGACGCGACTTGGCTTCGCGTCCACGGACGACTTTAAAACCTATCAAAAATTGGGTGTGGTCGATCTGTTCGCCTTCGATAAGGACCACTATTTCTTTCCCGAGCGGATCAACGGCAAAATTGTCCTCGTGCACCGCGTCGAGCCGGAGATTCAGATGGATTTTTTCGATTCGATCGAGGGCGCGTTGGATCAAAGGTTTTGGGACAAATACAAAACAAACATCAAAAACTCGATCAAAATCAAGCGGCTTTACGATTGGGAAAGTTTGAAAATAGGCGGCAGCGTCCCGCCGATCAAAACCGACAAGGGCTGGCTGTTCATCTATCACGGCGTGCGGTGGCTGGACGAGCGGGCGCGGCTTTTCGAATATTGCGCGGGCGCGGCTTTGCTTGACTTAAACGACCCGTCCAAAGTGATCGGCCGCTTGCCCCGCCCCCTGTTCAAGCCCGAAACCGATTATGAAAAATTCGGCGACGTGCGCAACGTAGTCTTTCCGGTGGGGGGCTATGTTTACAAGGGCGAACTGTACATATCCTACGGCGGCGCGGACAAGGTTGTCGCGATGTGCAAATGCAATCTTGGCGAATTGCTTTACGAATTGGAACGGAACAAAACCTAAAATCGCAACGCCGCCGTCCGTAAGGGCGCGCGCGCCGTTCAAGAATATCTTGAACAATATGTACAGCCGGGATTTGAGCCGCAAAATACGTTCCGCTATCCGTCAAAGGTTCATGCACGGCTTGTGGTTTTCGGGGCAAAAGCCCTACGGCTACAAGAAAGACCCGGACAACAAAAACAGGATCGTGCCGGACGAGGAAGCCGCCGAGAATATCATAGAGATTTTCCGGCTCGCGTTAGAGGGCAAAGGCATTGTGGCGCTAAAAGAGATTGGTGTAAGCGGCTCTATCGTCCGCTATTGGCAAAGGGAAACAAAACAGGTCAGTTTGCCGAATCTGCTCAAATTAGCGGATTGCTTTGGCTGCACTATGGATTTCCTCGCGGGCAGGAGCGGGAATGAGATGGCTTTCGTTCCGCAAACGCCGCCGCCTTTCCCGCAAGCGTTTCGCCGCGCCCTTGCCGCCCGGGGCATTACAAGATACAAACTGACTTGGAATACTAAATTCAGCGACAATTGCATTTACAGTTGGGATCGCGGCTCGCAACCCGATTTGTCTGCGTTTGTCGAACTTGCCGATCTTTTAAAAGGCGCCATCGATTATCTTGTCGGCAGAGAAAATTAAAAGCCTCTCTAATTCCAGTATACCATGGGTTCCGTCGCAAAAGTATCGCGGCTTTTGTATTGAAAACTTTTGAACGGTTTCCTGCCGCTCTTATAGACTAAAAGCCTCTCGAAAGCCGGTCGATTTAAGGGCTTGATTATTCTTTTATCCTTTACCCAAGTATTATTCGTAAAACCGAATCTTTGGAATATCCAAGCCTTCGTCTATTAAACCGTAATCAAGACTGAAATATTGCCCTTCCGTTAAAAACAGCGCGGGCCAGCCGGCGGGGTTGAACGGCGGGGTTTGATGAAGAGGGCCGAACGTGTTGCGGCGCGTAAGATTTAATGTAAAAGTAATTTCGCCGGTCGCGTCGTGAACCTTTGTCTCGTACGGCGCGAAGGCCACAATCTCCGCGTCTCCGCCGCCGAAATCCGCCTCGACGCACGCGCCCCTTATCCTGTCAAAGGCCACAGCGCACGCGCCGCCGCCGATTCCCGTGAAAAATTTAATTTTCCCGCCGTAAAACGGCAGCCCCTGCCGGAATAAAGGCCGGCTGTCCAATTTTTGGGGCAGCGCAGTCACCGTCTTTTGCGGGCCGTTTAAGGCTACGCCGAAACTGCCGGTAATATAGCACGCCTCTAAATCCGTGCTTTCGCTGAAATCACAACTTAAAGTTACGGCATTCTTACCCGCCGCCAGCATTTCGCGCGGCAATTTCAGCCGGATAATCGAGTTGTCTATAAACGTCCCGCACGGCTCCTGTTTTAACGCGCCGCCGTTTACGCATATATCAAACTTACGCGGCGTTTCCGCCGCAAAAAACAAATCGCCTTCGGGCATTGTTTCAATATTAAATTCGTACAGTAAGTCAAGGCGGCATATTTTTTCTTTATGTGCCACGCCGAAGTATTTCTCTTTGTACCACGGCTGTATCGCGTCGCCTCTGCGAAAAGGCAACTGAAACATCCGCCGCACCGTTCTGTCAATTTTCAAAATCTCGTCCGCGCCGATATCCTCGCCGTCGACCAAACAGTTGGCTATATCCAGCACGAGAACGTTATCCTCCGTCAATTCGTACTCTAAACTTCCGTCAAGCGTAATTTCGCGGATACTCTTATTCTTTTCTTTGTAAGGTTTTACCTCTCCTTTGGTCAGCCGGAAAGCCCTTTCCCCTCCCTTTGTGAACGATGTGTATATTTTTATCCCCGTTTCGAAGCGTTCAAAACGGCAACCCTTTATTTCGCCCGAACGCAAATCCAATTCTTCGGCGTTGCAAGGCAGGTTGAACCGCACTTCGGCGGCGTCAATTTCTTTTTCTCTGTCCGTATTCACCATGACGGCGTAATACCCGCGGCCGGTTTTCCGAATATGGGTCAGCACGCCCGGCAGCCTGTTCTGCTTTACGGCCGTAAGTTTCCGGCATTCTTCCGCGACGCTTTCGTAATCGCCGGCTCGTTCAAAAGCGGATATATCCGCTTCCGCTTTTAAGCCGTCGATGTAATCGGGTATATCCTTTACGATAACCTTACCGCCCGCCGCGGCAAAACGATTCAATATATCCAACGTGGATTGCCTTACGGTCCTCATCCCCGAAAGAACGACCGTCGTATATTTCATTGCGCCGACATAAAGAGCGCGGTTTTTTATTTTAGAACGACGCTTTAAAATATCCTCGTCGGCGTAGTCAAAATCCAAACCGTTATCGGCTAATTCCTTAAAAAGCGCGGTATACCCGTCTTCGACCGCTTTAATTTCGGCGGAAGGGCGGTTATCGTCGAAACAGCCTTTCCTGATAAGGCCCCATACGCTTTCTATGGGATTGATCACCAAAATATCGGTAACGGGCTTGCCTTGCGACAGTATATAGCCCATGCGCGAAAAATAATCCTCGACGTATTTGTATTTGTCGTGCCAGCCGGACTGATAAAAGATGCTCGCGGGAAAATCCCTCTTCGCCTCCCCTTGCATTGTGTACCACGAAAGATGGTGGCACCTTAAATTGATTCCGAGGACGGCCTGCCAGTCGCCCACGTGTTTATGGGATTCAAAATTCATCTGCCAGCCCGAAACCCCGTAAAGTTCGGAAAGCACAAAGGGTTTATTCAATTGCTTCGCCACCGAATACGCCTGCTTGACTACCCAAAATTGTTTGTTATCTTCGCAAAGCACATCGACTCCCGGATAGTCCATGTATTCGTAATAGCGTTGTACGCTGCCGCTTGTCGCAACTTGGTCGGAAAGAGTGTCTTCATGCAGGACATGCCCGGTTGCGATCAGTTTGTTTTTCTGGCAAAAGTCGCGGTACGGCTTGGCGAAATTATCCAAAAACAGCCGTTGCAAAACCTCGACGAAATCGTAGGCCGTTTTAGAAAACCCTTCGCCAGCCCCGCGGTAATATACCTCCGGCAGTTTGCGCAGCAAATCGTAACCGTTTTTCTTTTTAAACGTTTCAAACAACGTATACGTATACGGTATCCTGTTCCGGTAAATTTCATCGTTAAAGGCAAAGCCCCCGAAAATATACCCCCGATGCGGCTCGTCGGTAAAAATCCCCCTGATTTCTTTCCCAAACATATCGCCGCAAGCCGCCGCATAGCGTTCGTGCGTCTCTTTGATATATGCTCCGACAGCCTCCGCGTTCATCGTGTCCACATACGTGTATCCGTTGTAAAATTCATTTTGTTCTTCCTCCTCGAACGCGAATACGGTAACGCGGTAACCGTCTTTTACGTTTATCACGTCCGTCACCGGGTAATAGTCGAGCAATTCCCGTTTATCGTCCAGTCGCACCGCAAACGAAGCGAGGTATTCCTGCCCGTACCGTATAAGATCGAACGCGTTTTTATCAAATGTTTGCGCGCGGATATATTTCAGCCTGTATTTAGGGTTTTTTGTTACGACGCCCCCCGCGGAACCGCTCGGCCATCTGTCCTCGTCGTACAGATACGCTTGCATTCCGAGTTTAGACGCTTCCTTCGAACAGGCCCTGATACAGTCCATCCATTCCGCGCCCATATATTCCGTGCTCAAACCGGCGCGCGAATGCATGAAAAACCCGCCGAAGCCCATTTGCTTTATTACGCGTATTTGGCGGATCAGTTCCTCTTTTTCAAGTTTTCCGTTCCATGCCCAAAACGGTTTCCCGCGAAAGTCGCCGGAGGGGTCCGCGAATTGGTTTAGAAACATTTTCTCTTCCATTCTTTATCGTTTTCCTTCGACAGCGTTTACATGAGCCGGAAACAGCCCCCTTAAATCAACGCGGATTTTTTTCCGTTCGGCCGTTTGCCTCTGCGGTTTTTGCCGTTAAGAAACGCGGCCGCGAGTAAAAGCGTTGCCCCGCCGTACAGCATAAAGCCGCCCGGCCCCGCGCCGCCGCCCGACGCCGATACGCTCCCGCAACCGCCGCCCGCGCCGGGAGTATCGCCGCCGCTCGCGCCGGGGGCGTCGCCCTCGATAACCGTTACGGCATAGGACGCCGTTTTAAATGCGTAGTCTACGGTGATCGTTTGTTCGCCCGATTTACCCTTGACAAACCCGTAGATATCCAAATCGGCCGCCGGTATTTCGATTTCCTCGCCGTCGTCCATAACGGCGATAACCTTGATGCCGGCCCGCGAGAAATTCTCGTCCGCGTAGTATCGCGTTTTGTCCGGCGTTTCGGCAATAAGTATAAATTCCACTTGGTTTAAAACGGTAATCTTAACCGCCGCCGCGAGGCCGCCGTCGGCGGCCGTTACGGTAACGACCGCCTCGCCTTTCTTAACCGACATTACGACGCCGTTAGGCGTTACCGTTATACAGTCGTCGTTCGAGGCGTATTTTATGTCCTTGATCGACGCATTGGTCGGCGTGAAGATCGGCTCGACCGTATACGTTTGGCCTATCAGCAGCGTTTTTTCGGTCACGTTGAACGATATTCCGTCCAGAGCGACGTAGGTTACCGTTACGTTTAAGGTTCTTGCAAGCCCGGGATAATGCAAGGGCGTTCCCGTAATCACGGCGGAACCGCTCGAAAGGCCGATGATTTCGCCGGCGCTGGTTACCGCGGCGACCGCGCTATTGTCGGACTGCCATATGATTTCACGGTTGGCGGGCGCGGTGTCCGCCGGGGTTACGGTATACGAAATCAGATATTTTTGATTGACCGCAACGCTTATATTCGGGCCGCCGCTTATTGTAAACTGTGCCATATCGATATCGGCGGTAACCTTCTGCGTCACATGGTCATACGCAAGCACAACCTCCTTATCGAGCCAATACCCCTGCTGCGTCATAAAGCCTTGTTTCAAAACGACGACCTGATCCTCGCGCAAATCCAAATCCCCCGGATACATATACATACGGAATTCCGAGCCGAGGTACACTATGCCCACGCGGGACGGGTCGCCCGTTTCGCTGTTCAGCGTCCTGACGGACTTCGCGCCGCCGTAGGTCGCGCCGACAAAAAGTTTGTCCACCAACCCCGCGTACGCGCCGCTTGACAGCGCGTAATCGACGGACGCTTCCGTGCGCGTGCCGCCCAAATTCGCGTACTGCGATTGGGGTAGCGCGCTGTAACCCCAATAGTCCGTATCCGAAACCACCGCGCCGCCCGTAAATTTGACGATAAATTCGACGTTCGTGCCGCTCATACCCAGACGGAAGTTGTCGCCCGAGGCAAACACGAGTTTTTTCGAGGGATTCCGTGTTAATTCCGCCGAGGGAACGCTGCTGATAAAATAATCTTCCGACTGTATATAATACTTGCCGAAACCGCCCGTATAGACGTTCCCGCTCGGAAATTCAATCCCGCTTTCAATGACGAACAGTTTGCGGTCCGCGCTTGAAAGTTTTGTTTTCGGTATCGTTACGATAAGGCTCGCCGCGCCGCTCACCGAAGCGGCGAGGGCTTGCAAATCGCTGCCGCCAATTTTGATTTTATTCTTGACGGCGGCGTATAGGGCGGGATCCGGGTCCGCGTAGGCTACCGGGTCGTTGAAATTATAGGTTATTTTCCAGTTCGCGCCCCCGTCGCTCACCGACGCGCCCTCAAAGCCGAACACAATATCCGTGTCAGTGTATCTGTACGCCCAGTCCTCTTTCGAATAGGTATTCCCCCCGCCGTACCAATCGCCGCTCCGCTTGCGGAAAATCGCGCCCCTTTCAAGGGCGTCGCCCGTCGGGTAACCGCGGATACAATCCATTTGCCCGTCGAGGGGGCTGTGAAAAATTTCAACCGCGTTTTTCACCAAACTGAAACCGGGCAAAAATTCAACGCTGAAATTCGCGCCGGGAGGCGTTACGGAAAATAAATGGCATTCATTGGAAAACTGCGCGAATGACTGGCCGCCGTTGTTTTTCCCCAAGGGCTCGCCGTCGATTTTAATGTAATTGTATACATCGGGGGAGGCCTTGCTGACGGCGTAGAAATTTCCGCTGTACGCGCTGTCGCCGTCCGCGAAACTAAAACAAAAAGCAAACGCATACGGATCGCCGGGCGTTTTGAGCGTTTCAAACGCTATGTTTATTTTAGTCGCAAACGCAAGGGCGGCCTCCGCTTCGTCCAAAAGCGGATAATCGCCGATTGTAAAGCCCCGTTCGATCGCAAACGCGGCGGGCGCGGAGGGTATATCGGCCTTCCGGAACGCAAACGTAATATCCTCGGGGAAATTAGGGTCCGTTTCGTAACCGTCCGGGTTCTCCCCTCCCAACGTAACCTTTGACAATTCCGCCGTGTCAAAGACGGTGGGCGCGCCGCTTAAATCCACGGTTATATCGTGCGTAAAACTGACCTTTACCGCATAATGCGTTTCGCTTATATCCATGATTTTTGTGGCGCTCGCATAGGTGAGGGCGACGTTGACCCATTCGCCGGCCTCCGACGCCGTTGATTTCGTCTTGTACCGGAATACCGCCGAAGACGTTAAAACCGAATCCCAAAATTCCGTGCCGTCGCCGCTCCCGTCGAGTTTCGCAAACCCCATCCCTTTCGGAAAGATAATTTCGTCGCCCGGCTCAAATTCCATTCCGCCGTAAATACTCGGGCTTAGGAATTTAAGGATTTCGTTCTGCTGTACTATATCGCCGTCTTCCCACGGCAAAAATATCCTTTCCTCCCCGGCTGGGAACACGGCGGGGTTCCCGTCCTCGAACGGGTCGTAAGCGCCGCTTTTTTGGTTGGCCTTTTTGACCCTCATGCTTGCTTGGCCGTCAAAGCCGACCCTGCTCGGTTTCGCCCTCATGTAATCGCACATGCCATAGCCCGCCTGGCCGCCGAGTCCCGGCAGCGGCCTGTTAAAGCCAAACATCGGATTGCCTCCGTTTTGACTTGTCGTACCCGTGTAGGCTTTGACCGCGAACAAGCCGGGGGCTTCGCCGGGGCCGGCGTCGGCGAAGGCCGTTTTGCCCCTCCCCGACAACAGCAACGCCAAAGCGGCGGCCGCCATCGACAAAACTACGACAACCGCGACGGCGGCTTTGCGAAACCGCGCCGAATTTATTTGAACATTTTTCATTTTATCCCTCGCTCTGTGTTTTTTATTGCGTATTCGCCAAAACCGCCGCGCCGTTTATCGGATTAGGCGCGGCACGGCGCGATGGGTTTAACCGCGCTTTTTCTTTCTGACCGTAAGCACGACGGCCAGCGCGATCCCGCCCGCGACAACCGCCGCGCCCACGCCCGCGAGAATCGGCACGAGAGCGCCGCCGCCCGTCGCGTCCGCCTCGATCGGTTCCCACTTCACGTACAGCGTGAAGTCGCCCGTCGCCGACTCCGAGCCGTCGTAAGCGGCCGTGTAAGCCTTGTCGAGGTACAGCCCGTCGAATTTATAGCCGTCCGGCACGGAAATGCCCTCTAACGCCTGCGTTTGGGACACCGTGCCGCCGAAGGGAACGCCAATCTCCGTCGCTTTGCCGTCGCCGTATTGCACCGTCACGGTGAAAACAATCGGATCCCATTTCGCCCAATAGGCCTTGTCGCCCGTACTGCCCGCCGCGATCTCCGTCACGGGATCGCCCGTCAGTTCCGCGTCCTCGTACCAGCCCGCGAACAAATAGCCGTATTTAGAAATTTGCGGGGCGGCGGGCAGCGTCGCGCCGTCCGCATAGGTATACGACGCGGGCGCGGTATAGCCGTCCGCATACGCGCCGCCGTTTACGTTCAGCGCGACCGTGTTCGGGTTTACCGTTACGCCAAACGCGGCGGATGCGACCCCGCCGTATGTCACCGTTACCGATTGCTCCCCAAGCGTAGTTTTACCGTAATTGTTGACCGTATAGTCCTCTGCGGTTTGATCCGTAAGCCCGCTCGCCGTGTCGTATACAACCGTCAAATCCAACTCTTCGCCGTAGCGGTACACGCCCGACCGATTGTCGGTTGCCCGTACCGCCGTTACGTAATCGGATACCGTTACGCCGAACGCGGCGGACATGACCCCGCCGTA
>JAISFM010000126.1 GCA_031263605.1 Clostridiales bacterium
CGGCAGGGTCATTAGACTTGTTGCGAAATTAAGGCCCTCGCCTATTGTCTCGCGTCTTAATTTCGCAACAAGTTAATGACCGATAGCAACGCTATTTGCCACTCTCAATTGAAAAGCAAATGTCGAAATCCGATAAGCAAGCCGGTCGGCGGGCAAGAAACATAAATCAATCCAAAGTTTCTTTTTGCGACAGGTCAACACTTCTCAATTTTCAATTTTCAATTCTCAATTAAATCAAAAAGGATTGTAACAAAATATGAATAGCACCACCACCAACTACAAACCCGACTACGGAATGCTGGCGTATTTAAAGGCCGAAGACCTCGCGAAACGGATCGACTCGATCGCCAAAAAGGCTTATATCGGAACGCCGCCGCGCTGTACGCCGTTGAAATTTTCAAGGAGGCTCGATAAACAACTGACCGCCTACGATACGCTGCCGATTAAACCGCTGAAAGCAAGGAGCGGCGCGCAGGGCTTTACCGTGTGGCTCAAAGTCCGAATCGCCAACGGGACGGAAACGGAGCCGGACGCGATGATCGGCTTATCGTCGGCGGCGAACGGCGCGTATATTTCGGAAACGGTCAAAATTTTAAAGGGCGCGCACGATTATATGCTGCTCGGCTGCGGCTTGGCGGACGAAAAATCGGGAAGCGTGACGCTGGTTGTGGCGGGCGCGCAGGGGCGGACGCTCGTGTCCTTCGACCTCGTTTTCATCGGCAACGACCTCATGTTAGAGCCGCGCAAAAGTTTGTTGAAAATCCTCGCGCAAGAGGACGGGGGCAGCGCGGTCGCCTATATGGCCGGAAAACGGGCGTATTATACGCTCGACCTCGTGAACACGGCGTATTACGACGGCGCGGACGAATTTATGGCGTTGGGCGGCGGCCTGTATATCAGGCGGCTCGGCAGGGAGATCGCAATCCTAAACGCCGCGTTCGCCGAAAAGTACGCCGTCAGCGGCAACTCGGCGGCCTTCGCCGCGCTTTACCACGCGCCCGAACAGGCCTATTACATAACCTATATCGAAAACGGGGCGGCGTATTTCCGCGAATTTACGCCCGATTATATGACCGCGCCCGTCCCCGTGCGCTTGCCGTTCGCGGCGGCGGGCTGCGGCGCGGTGTCCGGCGCGCCGGTCCCCGCTTTCCTGTACCGCGACCAAAAGGGCGCGGACTACCTGAAAACCGCCAAAACCGTAACGCCCGAACCCGCGCAAACCGTGGCGGTCAATATAGAATTGGAGGCCTTTGAAATATGATTATGTACGACGAAAAAGAAATATTGTCCTCGGAAACGGAAGGGTACAACGCCGATACCGCGAACGGGGAATTGCGGAAAAGGGAACTTTTACGCGCCGCCGACAACTCGGTATACAGCGTAATCACGAAACCCGTTTTCACCCTCGCGCGGGGCGTAAGTTTGGCGGCGGGGGACAACCCCTTGGTGAAACACTTCTTGGGCGTAACGCCGCTTCCGCCCGCGGCCGTATACGGCGGCTATGTTTCGGCGGGCGACGCGGACGGCTCGTTGTTAGAGGTAACGGCGGCGGCGGACGCGGACAGCGCAACCTTTACCGTTTATTACCCGCTCGGAACGGAGCGGGCGACGCTGACGGCGGACAATATCCCGCTGCTGCATATCGACGGGCTTCCGGACGATAAACGCCGCGCCGTCGTGCGCGTGAAAATAAATCCGGCGTCATAGGGGCGTGGCCGCCGCGCGGATTTTGTCAGCACGCCCATAGGCGAGCCGAAAAAACAGGGTTGTTATACAACCGAATAAGGAGATAAAAACATGACTTTCAATAAAAGTATTCTGCGTTTAGGCGATTTCGAGAACACTTTCGCGGGTTTTGACGACAATTCGATCAAAGTGTTTTGGTATGCGGACGGCGGGATCAAGGGGCTTACGCTGTCGCCCGACGGCGAAACCGTAACCGCCGGCCCGCAAACGACCGCGCTTTATTGCGATCAATACGCTTTCGCGCCGGACTGCATAGTAATTTATGAGGACGGCTTGTATAAGATACAGAGCCGTTAAAACTATGGAAGATGGAAGATGAAAGATGGTCGGTCGCGCGTTGCTCGCGCGTGAGGAATACAGGGAAGAGAGAATAAGGTGATGGAAGATGGAAGAGGGAATAAGGTGATGTAAGATGGAAGAGGGAATATGGAAGATGGTCGGTCGCGCGTTGCTCGCGCGGGGGTACTATTGTCATTCCGACAAAATTTGTCACTCAACCGAATGCGCTCTTATGTCATTTCGAGCGAAGTCGAGAAATCTCCCACCTTATAAAAATTCCCCTCCTTCGGAGGGGTGCCGCCGTAGGCGGCGGGGTGGTTGCGCAAACCTCTTGTCATTTCGACCGAAGTCGAGAAATCTCCCGCCTATTGCGCCAAAACCTGTCATTCTGTTTGCCGTGAAATTTACGTAAAGCCCACTGTCCGACCGTCTTACATAGTCCTCTATCCGGCCATATTCCAACATTAAAATGCCAAAAGTTTTTGAAAGAGCGCGAGAAAACTTTTTTCAAAAAGTTTTCTCGCAAAAACAAACAAACCAACTCAACCAACCCAAAACCAAAAAAAGGAGAACAAATAAAAATGTCAATCTTATCGAACATCAGCATATCGAGGGCGATGCCGTCGATGTCGCCGGGGCTTACTTCCGGGACGGGCGCGAGGCCGAGCGCGGGCGTTATGGCGCCGTCGCCTCTGGACAATCTGGACAAGGAACTGAAAAAGTTAGAGGAAAAATACAGCCTCTACGGCAAAAACGCCTACAACCTGCCCGACAAATTGGACGTGTCCGAAATGGAGTACAACGGCATGTCGGAGGATCAAATCAACGAGTCCGCCAAAACGAAACTGGCGGCCGACTACGCCGCCGCGCTGCGCCTGATCAACGACGGCGCGGAACGATCCAAACAGGATTTGGCGGGGTACAAGGACAAACTGAACGCGGCCGCGAACGACACGCTGGCGGCCGTGGACGAGGCCTATAAACAAGCGTCCGACGCGGCCGGCAACGACGCGCTGAAACGCGGCCTCGCGCGTTCCTCTATCATAGTCAACAAATTGGCGCAGTTAGAGGGGCAAAAAAGCGCGGCCAAAACCGACGTCGCCGGCCAACTTTTTAAAAATCTGGCCGACATCGACGACGGCTTGGACACGCTGGAAAGCAAGCGGCTTTTGGCGATCGGCGAACTGGACATTGCCAACGCCGCGAAACTCGCGCAGGAAATCAGGGATCTGACGGAAAAGCGGGAACAGAAACTCGACGAGATTTTGAAGTACAACAATTCCCTCAAAGAAAAACAGGGCGATTACGCGTTGAATTACGCGAAAACCGATTCCGCGCTCGACAGCGACGCCTACGGCCGGATTGCGGACGACGTGAAAAACGGCCTTTCCGTTCAACTCAACGCCCAAATCCAACAGGAAAAATTCGACCGGATCGGCGGCTTTCTGAACGGCCTCGCCAAACAGGACGCGCTCGATTACCTGAAAAACAACGAGGAATACTTTACGCGGCAGGTAGGCGTGAACTATTACAAGAAACTGCTGTCCGATCAGCAATCCCGTTAATTCGACGGTGTGGGCAAATAGCGTGGAACATAAACTCGGCAATCTCTATGTAAAAAGGCACATTTCATGTTTTATAGAGATTGCCCTCAAAGCACTCTGTGCTCCTCGCAACAAGTCTAATGACTGGTATAAACGCTATTTGTCCACTCCCTAATTTTGATAGCCCATCGTCAACGTGTACGCCCTTGTACGAAAGAGAACACAAATAAAGAACCGCAAACGAAACAAAAACGGTTTTTAATCGGCGGAGGATAAAGGCATGAAAAAAATAAAGAGTTATACTTTTTGGTTCAAGACTTTGAGCGCGGTCGCGCTGGCGGTCAGCCTCGCGGGGCAGGTATTCGGTTTTAAAGTGATCGATTTTCCCGCCGCGAACGAGATTGCCGCCGCGGTTTGCGGCTTGCTGCTGCTCGTCGGCTTCATCGCCAAAGACGACCCGCCCACAGGCGGAGACCTGCCCGCAAGCGGAAACCCGCCCACAGGCGGAGACCCGCTCGACGGCGGCGGCGGCCTTTCCCCCGATTCGGGGGGCGGCGAAGAAAGCCGGCCCTATACGGTCGGCGGGCTTGCCGCCGGCATAAAACAATAGACAATTTGTCAATAGCATGATATACTTTTAAACGGAAAGTCGCGGCGGGGGCAAAAGCCAACGAAACCCGCCGCCGCCGATGGATTTCCGTTTAAAATGAGGGCAAAACACGGATTGACTTCTATACTGTCGCGCGCGGGGGTGTTTGCGGCGTTGATCCTTATTCTTACGGCTTTCACGCAAATCCCCCTCGCGACGGGCTATATACATTTTGGCGACGCGCTTATTTTCGTCGCTTGCGTCTATATCGGCTGGGCGGCCGTGCCCGCCGCCGCCGTCGGCAGCGCGCTCGCCGATTTAATCACCCCATACGCAATTTACGCCGTACCGACCTTTATTATAAAAGGCACCATGGCCGCGCTCGCCGTATTGATTTTTAAGTCTTTTCGGAAATTCTCAAAAAATGCGGATTGCAAAATACGAACAGCGGACTGCGGACTGCAAAATGCGGGTTACAAAACGCGGACAGCGGACAGCGGGCTGCAAAATGCGGACTGCGAAATATGGACTGTGGACAACGGGCTGCAAAATACGGACTGCAAAATACGGACAGCGGACAGCGGGCTGCAAAATACGGACTTGCGGCCGGAGGCTCGAAACGCGGATACCCCGCGAGCGGAACAAGGCGGCGCGGAGCGTCCGGAGCCGAAAAAGCGCGGCCGCAATATCCCGTCGGTTTGGCTCATGCTGGCCGCTTTCGCCGTTGCGTCGCTGTTCATGCAGTGCGCGTATGCCTTGACCGATTATCTGTTGTACGGCGTGATCGGGGACGCGGGTTACACGTTCGTATTCGTCGAGTTTTTAAGAGGCTTTATTCAAAGCGCGTTCGGCATTCCGCTCGGCGTCGTTTCGTCGCGCCTGCTCAAAAGATTGCCCGCGAATTTTTTTCTTTAACAAGCAAAGCGAAGGCAGTCGAAACATCTCAACCTATTAAAAGGGAATAGGGAATAGTGTCGGTCGGGTGACATTGCGCATTGCAGAGGAGCGCGAACGCCCCGTTTGTCATTGCGAGGAGCGCGAAGCGCGACGCGGCAATCGCTACCGGACAGAGGAACGCCCGCGCGCTCTCCTCTCTCATTCCGAATGCGCACCCCCATGTCATTTCGAGCGAAGTCGAGAAATCTCCCACATTATGAGGCCTGTTGCGAATGTACCAACCGTATTGCTCATAAACACGGCATGTCATTGCGAGGAGCGCGAACGCCCCGCGTGTCATTGCGAGGAGCGCGAAGCGCGACGCGGCAATCTCAACCAAACAGAGGAACGCCCGCGCGCTTTCCTCTTTCATTCCGAATGCGCACCCCCATGTAATGATCTGACCGAAGTCGAAAAATCCCCCACCTTTAAAAAATTCCCCTCCCACGGAGGGGTGCCGCCTTTGGCCGCGGGGTGGTTCCGAAAGGTTGTCATTAGAGTTGTAGCGAAAATAACTTGCGGCGGCCTTGCGCGTCTTTATTTGCCGCAAAAATCCGGCGCAATTCCGCTCGCCTTTTAATTGCGCTACAACTCTATTCCGATCGTGCGTGAAGAATATCGACTTTCGCATACCGCATGTTTCTTACCCGCTGCCGAAAACTTTTCAGCGCAAACTCGTATCCTTAACTTCTCAATTCTCAATTCTCAATTTTCAATTTCCACTCAATTCCCTTGCGTTGCCCGCCCGAATGCGCTATACTGTTGCGTATGGATCGACAAGAAAATTCCCGATGGGTTGCGGGCTTGGACATAGGCGGCACGAAGTGCGCGTATCTTCTGGCGCGGCAGGATGGCGGCGGGCTTCGGTTTTTTGAACGCGCCGAATTTCCCACGGCGGGCAAGCCGGAGGACGTTTTATCGACGCTTTTGGGCGGCGTGGAAAACGCGCTGGCAAAAGCGGGCTTGTCCGCGAAGGATTTGGCGGCTTGCGGCATTTCCTGCGGCGGGCCGTTGGACGCGAAAAAGGGGCTGATCCTTTCGCCGCCGAACCTGCCGGGCTGGGACGGAATCCCCGCGGCTGAAATCGTTTCGCGGCGGCTGGGCGTTCCGGCGCGTTTGAGGAACGACGCGGACGCGTGCGCCCTCGCCGAATGGAAATACGGCGCGGGGCGGGGGTGCGGCGACTTCGTTTTTTTGACGTTCGGGACGGGCTTGGGCGCGGGGCTGATTTTAAACGGCCAACTGTACGAGGGCGCGTCGGGGGCGGCGGGCGAGGCGGGGCATATCCGTTTGGAAAGCAACGGCCCCGCAGGCTACGGCAAACGCGGCTCGTTCGAGGGCTTTTGCAGCGGGCAGGGCATTGCGAAATTGGCGGCCGCTATGTTTCCCGAACGCGCCGATTTTGCGGACGCGTCGGCAAAACGCCTCGCGCAAGCGGCGAACGGCGGCGACGGCGACGCGCTCGAAGTTTTCCGTTTGTGCGGCGAGAAATTCGGCCGCGGTCTGTCGGTGCTGATCGACCTGTTGAATCCCGCCCGCATAGCCGTAGGCGGCGTATTCTCGCGGTGCGAGGGCCTAATCCGCCCCGCGATGGAACGGGCCTTGCATGAGGAAGCCCTGCCGATGTCGCTGGCCGCGTGCAAAGTCGTCCGCGCGGAGTTGGGCGAGCGTATCGGCGATTACGGCGCGTGCATGGCCGCGCTGTATGAATAGGGATTGCCGCGTTGTTGCGCAAAATAGCGGTTTTGTTGCGCCGGCGGACGGGGACGCTTGACGGCGGGCGCGGCGTGCTCTATAATAGGCGTGTCCGGAAATTCCGCGTCGCATCTTCGGACGCCGTTAGACAGCGTCCGAAAGAAACGGCGGCGCGGCCTTGTGTTCGCGGGCAGCCGATCGGCCGGTCGCCGTCGTAATGGGCGCGGTCGAATTTGACCGTTGCCCCTCAAAAGGAAGGAGTGTACAAAGTCTATTGCGAGGAGCGCGACGCGCGACGCGGCAATCTCTATAAAAAGAGCGGCGTTTCGTGTTCGGTAGGGATTGCTTCGTCGGACGCTTTACGCGCCCTCCTCGCAAGGCCGAGCCGTGTTTACAATCAACGTGGGTTGTACACTTCCTCAAAGAAAGGAGCAATGAAAATAGGCGTTCAAATGTATTCCCTGCGGGAGCAGGCGGAAAAGGACTTGGACGGGACGCTCGCGGCGGTCAAGGCGGCGGGCTTCGACGGCGTGGAGTTGGCGGGCATGTACGGCCTGTCCGCCGGGGAACTGCGGGCGAAACTGGACGCGCGGGGCTTAAAGGCGAGCGGCGCGCATATCGGTTTGAACGACATTCTGCATTCCTTTGAAAGGACGGCGGCCGACGCGCGGGCACTGGGGTTTGCCGACGCGGTTGTTCCCTCGCTGGACGCGGCGGAGTTGTACGCGAAAACCGACGGGATCGTCGCCGATTTCAACCGGGCGGCCGCGCTTTGCAAAAAGGCGGGGCTGCGCCTTTGTTACCACAACCACAATTTTGAGTTTAAGGGCGGCGTCAATTACTTGTATGTTTTGGCGGACGGCGTGCCCGAACTGCGGTTCGAGGCCGATGTGTTTTGGTTAAAGGCCGCCGACATAAGTTTCTCGGAGGTCTCGCGGCGTTTGGGCGCGAGATTGGCGATCCTGCACATAAAGGAGATGAACCCGAAAGGCGTTTGGGAGCCGAATCCCTTGCTCGGCGAGGGCGTGTCTGGCATCGCCGAAATTTTGGAGTACGCCAAACGGCGGAAAGAGATCGAGTGGGCCGTGCTGGAAATGGAGAAATTGGACGTCGATTACCGTGATTATTTAAAGGCCGCCGCCCGCTACATGACGGAGCGGCTCGAAGCGGCGCGGTAAACGCGCGCGCAACCCTAATCCGTGTTCGCGTGTTTTTTGCGCCACGCGAGCGGGGAGACCCCGAATTTTTTTTTGAACGCGCGGCAATATTGGGACGAATCGCAAAAGCCCGTGATTTCCGAAATGTGGGTGACCGAATAGTTTGTGGAACGCAAATAGTCGCAGGAGCCGTTCAGCCGAAGGTTCAACAGATAGTCGCGCGGGGAAAAACCGATGGCCGCCTTGAATACGCGGAACAGGTGGGAACGGTTGATAAAGCAACGTTCGGCGACCCTGTTGACGGAGATGTCGGACGTGTAGTTTTGTTTCATAAACTCGGCGGCGTATTGAACGACGTCGGGGATTTTCTGCAGCATTTTTTTGGTGACCAATTCGGACAGGACAAGGTAGAGCCAGCCTAATTTCGCGTGGTTTACGCTGGGCGCGTCGGTGGGCGCGTTGACCAGTTTGTGGATATATTCGTGCAGGGGGCCGTCCAATTCAAAATCGAATACGGAGTGTTTGCTGTCGGAGCGGCAGAACTGAATCGACTCGGCGCATTTTTGCCCCGTAAAGCCCACCCAATAATAATGCCACGGGTCTTCGGCGTCCGCCGTATAAACGGCGGTTTCGTCGGGGCAGATCAAAAAGCCCTGCCCGGGGCCGACCGCGTATCGGGGGCCGCGCGCGCCGCCCTTTTGCAGTACGCCCTTGCCCTTTGCCACAAAATGGATCACGTAATGCTCGCGCACGGAGGGGCCGAAACTGTGTGAGGACAAGCATTTTTTATAGCCGCTTTCCACCACGAACATATCGCCGCTGATTTTGGCGGTGGTCTGGTAAAAGGTATGCCAGATGTTCATCTCATACTTCATAATTTTCAGCCCCGTTTCGGGAACGGCAACAGTATACCATAAATTTCCAAAAACAGAAAGCGGTTTGTGCTCGGGGAGGGGGGTGTACAAACCGCATTGCTACCGGTCATTAGACTTGCAGCGAAATGAATACGGGGTCATTGCGAGGAGCGCGAAGCGCGACGCGGCAATCTCTACCGAACACGAAACGCCGCTCTTTTTATAGAGATTGCCGCGTCGCGCGTCGCGCTCCTCGCAATGACCATCGGCAGCAACGCCATTTGTCCACTTCCTGCGCCCGCACAACTTAATCACTAAAAACAACCCGCTAAATTTCAAAATTCACCCTTAATGCAACATATACACTATTTTATGCAACAAGAAGGGCTATACGGCGGCTTGCGGATATGGTATCCTAATTGACGGGACAGGGCGCGCCCTCACGCGGGGTACCCCGCGTTTGTTTTTTCGCTCCGTAAAGGAGCGAAAAAAACAGGGATATTGAGAGACGCGCGCGAAAAGGATTTTGAAAGAGTGAAGTTGACATTTATCGGGGCCGGAAGCACGGTTTTCGCCAAAAACGTGTTGGGCGACGTCGTTTATACGCCCGAGATCGGGGATGCGGAATTGGCCTTGTTCGATATCGACGGGCGGCGGTTGGAGGATTCGTATTTGATGATGCGGACGCTGATCGAAACGTCGGGCCGCAAAGACGTGCGCGCGGTGAAATACGCGGACAGGCTCGCGGCCCTGCGGGGCGCGGATTTTGTCGTGAACGCCGTACAGGTGGGCGGGTACGAGCCTTGCACGGTGAGCGATTTCGAGATTCCCAAAAAATACGGGTTGCGGCAGACGATTGCGGACACGCTGGGGATCGGCGGGATTTTCCGCGCTTTGCGCACCGTCCCCGTGCTGGACGGGTTCGCGCGGGACATGGAAAAGGCCTGCCCGAACGCGCTGTTCATCAACTATGCCAATCCGATGGCGATCCTGACGGGCTATATGCTGCGGTATACGCCGATCAAGGCCGTGGGGCTTTGCCACAGCGTGCAGGTCTGCGCGAAGCATTTGTTGCAGCCTCTGGGCATGGCGGAGTTTCTGCCCGACTGCCGTTGGGAGATCGCGGGCATCAACCACCAGGCGTGGCTGCTCAAAATCGAGGACGGGAAAGGGAACGACCTGTATCCCGAGATCAAGCGGCGCGCGCGCGAAAAGGAATTTACGCACACATGGGATTTGGTGCGGTACGAGATGATGCTTAATTTTGGCTATTACAATACCGAATCCAGCGAGCATACCGCCGAGTACGTCCCTTATTTTATCAAAAAGGCGCATCCCGAACTCATCGAACGGTTCAATATCCCCTTGGACGAATATCCCCGCCGCTGCGTCGGCCAAATCGAGGGCTGGGCGGCTATGCGCAAGGAACTGACCGAGGCCAAACGGATCGAGCACGTCAAATCCGACGAATTTGCGGCGGCTATCGTGGCGGCCGCGCTCACCGACACGCCGGCGCGGATTCACGGGAACGTTCTCAACGAGGGGCTGATCGACAATTTGCCGCGCGAGGCCTGCGTGGAAGTCGCGTGTTTGGCGGACCGCAACGGGATAAGCCCTTGCAGGGTCGGCCGGCTGCCCGAGCAACTCGCCGCGCTGAACCGCACCAACATCAATGTGCAGTTAATGGCGACAGAGGCGGCCGTGACCCGCAAAAAAGACGCGGTGTATCAAGCGGCGTTTTTGGATCCGCATACGGCGGCCGAGTTGACGATGGACGAGATCAAAAGCATGTGCGACGATTTATTCGAGGCGCACAAGGCTTGGATGCCCGCTTATACATAGGAAGCGGCCACATAGCAGTGTTGATGCGGACTACGCGCCGGCGTTGCAACCTCTATATAAAAAGGTGCGTTTCGTGTTCGGTAGAGATTGCCGCGTCGCGCTTCGCGCTCCTCGCAATGACATGCCGTGTTTATTATCAACGCGGTTTGTCCACTCCCAAAAGACCCGTAAAGATTTCGCGGAGAGGTTTCGTAACAACTCTAATGCCCGTTCTTACAAATAAGGGAGCGGCTACATAAAAAGAAAGGAAAACGCCTTTATGAAAATTATGGTTTACGAGGGGCCGCGGGTTCTGAAAATCCGCGAGGTTCCCGACTATGAAAGCCCGGGTCCGAACGACGCGCGGATTCAAACGATGTATTCGGGCGTAAGCCACGGGACGGAAATCGGGATATACCGCGGCACCGCGCCGAATTACACGAAAATCAACGACGGCGAATACCGCCTGTTCCGCCCCGCGCGGGGCGGCGCGTGGCAATACCCGATCAGAAGTTGCGACCCGGGCGTTTGGTACATGGGCTACGCCAACGTTGGGCGCGTCGTCGAAACCGGCGCGGCCGTGACCCGCGTAAAGGCCGGCGATGTCGTAAGCGTCTCCGCGCCGCACCAATCCATGGTTTTGCAGAACGAATGGGGCTGTTTGAAACTCCCCGACGGATGCGACCCCGTGATCGGCGTGTTTTGGCCGAATCTGATGACGACGTACAACGGCATTCTGGACACGCATATCAAGTTGGGCGACACGGTTGTGATCGCGGGGCTGGGCGTGTTGGGGCAAATGCTCGTGCAGATGGCGACAATGAACGGCGCGTTTCAGGTGATCGGCGTGGACGTAAATCAAAGGCGTTGCGATATAGCCCTGAAAAACGGCGCGACGGCGGTCTTGAATCCGAAAACGACGGCGGACGTCGCGCTCGAAGTGCGCAAGATGACCGACAAGCGCGGCGCGGACGAGGTGATCGACGTTTCGGGGCATTACGCCTCGCTGAACGAGTCGATCCGCATGGTCGCGCCCGACGGGATTGTGACGGCGTTGGGCTGGTACAACGGCCCGGCAAGCGCGCTCAATTTGGGCGAGGAATTTCACCACAACCGTGTTACGCTGAAATGCTCGCACACCGCCGCGCTCGCGCCCTCCCTCGCCAACGCTTGGACGCAGGAACGCCGCGCCGAGAATTGCTATCGGCTGCTGCAACGCCTGAATTTTGCCGACTTGACCCAAAACGTGTTCCCCTACGAAAAGGCGGCCGAGGTATACGACCGAATCGACAAGGGCGATGAAACTTTGATACAGGCTATCTTTAAATATTAGGCGGGGAGTGTGCAAATAGAGCGTTGCTGCCGGTCATTGCGAGGAGCGCGGAAGCGCGACGCGGCAATCTCTACAAAACACGAAACGCGCCTTTTTACATAAAGATTGACAACAACGGATGCTTTATGCGTCCTCCGCGCAAGGCCGAGCCGTGTTTATGTTCCGCGCTATTTGTCCGCTCCCATAGTAGGCTTGCGGCGAAAATTAAAATCCCTCGCGGCAACTCTAACAAGCCTGTTGAATGAAGAACCCGAAAGGAAGGTGAAAATGAAACTTTCATTTTGTTTGGACGCGATATACGGCGGTATGCCCTTGCCGGCCGCCGTCGGGCGGGCGGCGGGGAACGGGTGCCGCGCCGTCGAATTTTGGAATTGGCCGGGCAAGGATATAGACGCCGTCGCGGAGGCGGCGCGAAAGCACGGCGCGGAGATTTCCGCATTCTGCGCGAAGGAATCCGATTTGACCGACCCCGCCAAACGAGCGGGCTATATCGCGGGCTTGCGGGAGACCACGCCGATCGCGAAAAAATTGAACTGCAAACTGCTGATGACGCAGGTCGGCCCGGATTTGGCGGGCGTGCCGCGCGCCGCGCAGGCGAAAAGCGTCGTCGAGGGGCTGAAAGCGTGCGTCCCGATTTTGGAAGCGGCGGATCTGACGCTGGCCGTAGAGCCGCTGAACGCCGCCTACGACCACAAGGGGTATTTCCTCTCCTCGTCGGATGAATGCGCGGAGATTATCGGGGCGGTCGGCAGCGGGCGCGTCAAAATGCTGTTTGACATTTATCACCAGCAAATCACCGAGGGCGACGTGACCAACCGCCTGAAAAAGTATTTGCCGCTGATCGGGCACGTGCATTGCGCGGGGCACCCGGGGCGGCATGAACCCGAAAACGGCGAATTGAATTACAACTTTATTCTCGGCGCGTTGGCGGCGGCGGGGTACAAGG
>JAISFM010000155.1 GCA_031263605.1 Clostridiales bacterium
AAACATGTTTTTCAAAAAAGAGAGTTCAGAGAAAAACAAATCGGAGAAAGAAACGACCCGAAATAGGGACAAACCTAAATAAAAGCATACGGGAGAAAAACGGACAGAATGATCAGAGCGGCAATCGTCGAGGACGACGGAAAAAGCGCGGAAATATTGCGCCGGCATATAAGCAGGTACGGCGCGGAAAGCGGCACGGAAACGGCGGCGGATATTTTTACCAACGCCGAGCAGTTCCTATCCGCTTACAAGCCCGTGTACGACGTGGTGTTTATGGACATAGAATTGGGGACGATACTCAACGGCATGGACGCGGCGAAACGGCTTCGGAAATACGACGAAACCGTCAATTTGATTTTCGTCACCAACATGGCGCAGTACGCCTTGCAGGGCTATAAGGTGAACGCCTTGGACTATTTCGTCAAGCCCGTCTCGTATTACGACTTGAAAATGCGCATGGAACGGATCAGGCGGCAAAAAGGGGCGCGCGCGCCGACCGTCGCCGTTCCCGTCCGGGGCGGCGTGAAAAACATAGCCGTATCCGACCTGCTGTATGTCGAGGTCATGAACCACGCGGCGACATACCATACGGCGGGCGGGGGAAATTTCACCGCGCGGATCGACAGTTTAAAGAAAGCGGGCGACGGGAATCTCACCGCGCGGATTGACAGTTTAAAGAAATTGGAAAAGGCGTTGGCGACGGCGGGGTTCTGCCGGTGCGGTTCGAGTTTTTTGGTCAATCTGAAAAAGGTCAAGGAGATCGCGGGGGACACGGTAAAGGTCGGGAACGACACGCTGCATATCTCGCGGGGCATGAAAAAGAATTTCATCGCCGCGTTATTTGACGCGGCGTCCGGCGCGGGAAGGAAAACCGAATGAATTTGCGGGAAATTATAGAAAGCCTATGTAGCGTTATCGTTTTTGCCGCCGCCGCCGCGCTGACCGCTTGCAGGCTGCGCCGGCGAAATTTTTTCGCGTTGCGGGCGGCTCTCGGGCTGGCCGCGCTTGCCGCCGCCCTTTTTCTCGGGCAGTGGCTCGTCGGCGCGGCGGGGGCGGCGAACGGATTGGGCAGGGGGACGCTTTGGCTGTACGTCGCCCGATACGCCGCCGCCTATACCGCCATGACGGCGGGCGTCGCCCTGTGCTTTCGGTGCAATTTTTGGGTGGCGTTGTTTTGCGGCACGGTCGGCTATTGCATGGAAAACATAGGGCAACGCGTTTTTACGATTTTGGAACTTTTGGTATTGGGGAACGCGCATTGGCTGCTGCGGGAAGCGATTTCCATGGCGGTAGCCCTCTCGGTTTACGGCGCGGCTTTTTGGCTGTTCCTGCGAAAAAACGAATGGTTCGGCGGGGAAACGCCCATCGACAACAGGGTTCAGGCGGCGGCGAGCGCGTCCCTCGCCGTCATGCTGATTTGCGTCGTCCCGCTTACGGCGTCGCTTATGGGCGCGTTCGGCGGCACGGCGGCTTATAAAGAAATTTTGCTCTATCACTACATTTATACGACCGTTTACGCCGCCCTCGCGTTTTTGATAGAACTCGGGCTTTTATCGAAAAGCAACGGCGAGCGGGAACGGGAAATAATCGGGCGCATACTGCGCGAGGAATGCGAACGCTACGCCCGCGAAAAAGAGAATATCGACCTGATCAACGTCAAATGCCACGACTTAAAGCACCAAATCGAATTGTACGGCGACAGGATCGACAAGGCGGAACTCAAAGAAATTTCCGATCTGATCGGCATTTACGATTCGGGCGTCAAGACGGGCAACGAGGCGTTGGACGTGATCCTGTCGCAAAAGAATTTGGTTTGCCGTAAAAAGGGCATACGGCTGACTTGCCTGTTGGACGGCGGGCTATTGGGCTTTATCCCGCCGCACGAGTTGTATTCGCTGTTCGGCAACGCCGTCGAGAACGCCATAGACGGCGTGTCGGGCCTGCCGCCCGAAAAGCGCGCCGTCAGTATCGGCGGGGAGCGGCTGGGCGGTTTCTTCAACATACGGATAGAGAATTATTTCGACGAGGGCTTGACCTTTAAGGGCGGGCTGCCCGTCACGCGGCGGGATAAGGAATATCACGGTTTCGGTATGAAAAGCATAAAATTCATTTTGGAAAAGCACGGCGGGTCCCTGCGCGCGCGCGCCGACGGCGATATTTTCATTTTGAATATGTTCCTGCCTGTTTCGCCGTAAAACCGACATATTTCGACAAAACGATTGCGCGCCAACCCGTACGGTGGTATAAAATATTCGCTCTCGGCAGATGGGGGCGAATATTTTTTTACGGAGGTAGACACAATGCACAGACTCAACCCGACCAAACACAGGAAGGCGGCGTTCGCTTTTGTAGCGGTACTGCTCGTTTGCGCGCTCGCTTTTACCGTCCCGAACGCGGGATTGCCCGCCTCGGCGGCGTTCGTTTCCGAGTACGGAAGCAAGGCCGAAGCGACGGCGGCCGGCTCCGCGCTCAACGAGCGCATCGCGCAGGAAGGCATGGTATTGCTGAAAAACGAGGGCAACCTGTTGCCCTTGACGACGCGCAAGGGTACGAACTCGACGAAAATCAGCGTGTTCGGCGTAAAATCGGTTGCGCCCAACGGCGGCGGTTCGGCGGGCGAAGACCTTTCGGCCGGCACTACGCGCGTGAGTTCGGATATCTATTCGAGTCTGAAAGACGCGAATTTTATAGTAAACCCGGTCGTCGAAGCGCAATACAGGGATTGGACAAGCAAAATGGAAACGGTTTCGCAATATCCGGATTTTCCGGAAGCGGGGATGGTCACGCGCCCGAAATTTGACTCCGACCTTAAAATCATGAGCGCGTTCGAGGCGGAAAAGGCGGCGTTGCGCGAATCCTACGCGGCTTACGGCGACGCGGCGGTCGTAGTGCTTTCGGCGACGGGCGCGGGTACGGCGTTTAACGGCAGGACGGTCACGGACAAGACCGCGTATTTAAGTTATAACGAGAGCAGCCAGAAACTGGATGATCCGAGCGAGGTTTTGCACGCGTATTCCCTCGACCGGGCGCAATTCGCGTTGCTTGACGAGGCTTGCGGGCAGTTCGAGAACGTCATAGTAGTCGTCAACACGTCGAAGCCCATAGAACTCGGGTTTTTAAAGGACTCCACGTATTCAAACATTAAGGCGGCGATTTTGGCGGGCGAGCCGGGCGAAAACGGCTTTAACGCGTTGGGGCAAATCCTTTGCGGGCAGGTCAACCCCTCGGGGCGTTTAGTGGACACATACGCGAACGGTTTCCAAAACAACCCATCCTGGCAAAACTTCGGCGCGTATACGAAAAAGGACGGCGTGGACGAATATCTTGCCGCCGGAAACTATTTGACGCAGGAAGGGGCAACCCGCGCCGAGGCGGGGTATGTGGACTATGAGGAAGGCGTATATGTGGGATACCGCTATTATGAAACGAGAGGGTTTACCGAAAGCGACGGCGGCGTTTGGTACGGCAATAACGTCGTATATCCTTTCGGGTACGGCCTGTCCTATACGGATTTTGATTGGAATATTGTAAAAACGTCGCCGGAGGCGAACGAGAACAGTCCCTATACGGCTATCACCAAGGACATCGCGATTTCCGTGCAGGTCGAAGTGACGAATACGGGCAGCAGAATCGGCAAGGACGTAGTCGAACTGTATTACACCGCGCCCTATACGGCGGGCGGCATCGAGAAAGCGCACGTCGTTTTAGGCGATTTCGCCAAAACCAAACTTCTCGCGCCGGGCGAGTCCGAAATTCTGACTCTGCGGCTCGACGCGTCCGACATGGCGAGTTACGATTGGAACGACGCGAACAGCAATTCGCATAAGGGGTACGAACTCGAAGGCGGCGACTATGAGATCAAACTCATGCGCAACGCGCACGACGCGGAAGACTCCGTTATATATACGGTGGCGTCTACCGTCAATATCACCGAAGCCAAGGCCACCGGAAACACGGTCGAAAACCGCTTTGACGACGTGAATACCGTCGTTACAAACAGTTCGCGGACGGTCCTTTCCAGAAATAACTGGACGGGCACGTGGCCGACTACGCCGACCGAGACGGAACGCAAGATCGGCGACGACGAATTTGCGGCGTGGAATGTGACGGGCAGCGGCTCCGCCTATTTGCCCGCCGCTTACGATACGGGCAAGCCGTGGGCGGAAGCGGTCGCGCCGACGTTTGCCGACGCGGGGACGAGGCCCGCGGAGGCGGCGGTCATGCTTGCGGATTTAGCGGGCAAGAATTTCGACGACCCGCTTTGGGAAGACCTTCTCGACGAATTGACCCTGGAAGAGGCGATCGAGTTGGTCAATTACGGCGGCTATGAAACGCGGGGTGTGCCGTACATCGGCAAGCCGAGTACCTTCGATACCGACGGGCCGCAGGGCTGGACGGGAACGGGCGTAGGCGGCTCGTCGCTGACGAGGTTTGCCACCGCGCCCGTAGTCGCGTCCACTTGGAACACGGAACTCGCCTATGAACTCGGCAAAATGATCGGCGAACAGGGCTTATGGGGCAACAGCGACTTGGGTTTGGGCGTCAAATCCTATAACGGCTGGTATTCGCCCGCCATGAACACGCACCGCTCCCCGATGGACGGCCGATATACCGAATACTATTCCGAGGACGGCGTGCTGGCCGGCCTGGTCGCCGCCAACACTTCCTTGGGCGCGAGGTCGAAGGGCGCGTATGTGTACATGAAACACTTCGCGCTGCACGAGGACGGCGGCACGCTGCGCGGCGCGATGTTCAACACCACCGACGTGGGGAAGACATCGGGCATGTCGGTCTGGTGCGACGAGCAAGCGATGCGCGAGGTGTACTTTAAACCGTTCCAAATCATGGTGGAAAAGGGCGCGTGCATAGCGGCGATGAGTTCGTTCAGCCGTATCGGCTCGACGTGGGCGGGCGGCAGTTACGCCCTCTTGACCCAAGTGCTGCGGGACGAGTGGGGCTTTAACGGCATGGTCGTTACCGACATCGCGATCTATACTTTCTGCAACCCGCAACAGATGGTGCGCGCGGGCGGCGACTTTGTTTTGAGCGCGGCGGGTTTAGGTCTGGTGCTGCCCGGCGTAAGCCTTCTTAACGATGCCCAATCGAACACGCCGACGCAACTGGCGGCTATCCGCAAGGCGGCAAAGAACATTCTGTACGTAACCGTCAACAGCAACGCGATGCAGATCCCGAACGGCGCGGCGGTGCGGTACACGCAAAAGGCGTTGCCGAACGGCGAGGTGGGCGCGGCTTACGGCAACACCGTAGCGGCGACGGGCTTTTCGGGCGCGGCGGCTCAGGGTTTCTATTGGAACACTTCCTACACCGGATACTCGCCGCTGTCGTTCGCGGTAACGGCGGGCGCGTTGCCCGAGGGGTTGACCTTAAACGCCTCGACGGGCGCGATTGACGGCACCCCGACCGCCAAAGGCAGTTACACATTCACCGTAACGGTTTCCGCGAGCGGGTACGCCCCCGCGTCGGCGGCCTTTACCGTCAACGTTACGATGACGGCGCATACCGTGACGTTTAACGGGAATTACGCGGGTTCGCAGAACTCGGCGGTTTCGGTCGATAACGGCGGCACGGTTGCCCCGATTGCCCCGTACCGCCCCGGCTATTTCTTCACCGGCTGGTACGGCGACGCGGCTTGCGAAACCCCGTACGATTTCAATACGGCGGTTGACGGGGATAAGACGCTTTACGCGGGCTGGCTGCAAGTGAAAGACGGCGAGCAGGGCGAAAAAGGCGAAAAGGGCGATAAGGGCGACGCCGGGGCGCAAGGCGGCGGCTGCGGGAAAGCGGCGGCGGGCTTGGGCGCGGCGGCGGGCTTGCTACTTGCCGTAGGCGCGGTAATGTTCGTCAAAAAACGCTGAACCGCGAAAAAATCCATAAGCAACATTGTCGATAAGGGCTTTCCGCCCTCGCGGGCGCGCCGGGCGTTCGCGGGGGCAGGGAAGTTCCTTTTAATTTAACAACAAAATAGTAATAAGATAAAAGGTAAAAGGTAAAAGATATTGTCGAGGACTTTGGGCGCAATCGGTTGAGATTCTTCACTTCGTTCAGAATGACAAACTTTGTCGGAATGACAACAGTATCTCCCGCGCGAGAAACGCGCGACTGAAAGTATTCAATATTAATTATTCCATAACCTATTACCTATTACCTAATCTTTTATCTTTTACCTTTTATCTTTTATCTAAAACAAGAGGTTTTTATGAAAAAATATTTAAGAATCATTTGCGTTTTACTGTGCGCGGCGGTAACGGCGGCGGCGGTTGCCGCGTGCGGCGGCGGCGGGGACAAAGCCCTGACCTATTCCGGCGCGGCGCTCGCGGCGGGCAGGGTCGGCGCGCCCTATGAGGCGGACGTAGCGAAAGCGTCGGGGGCGGATTCCGTGACGTATGCGTTAAAGCAGGGTAGCGCGTTGCCGCCGGGCCTCGTTTTGAGCGCGGCGGGGAATATCGGCGGCGTTCCGACCGAAGAAGGGACGGTTTCCTTTAAAATCGTCGCGAGCGCGGACGGGTATACAGACGCGGAGGCGCAGTTCAGCATCGCCGTGAGCGGCTTGGACGCGCTTTCGTATACGGGCGGCGCGTTGCCTGCGGGCGAGACCGGGACGGCCTATGACGCTTCCGTGGCGACGGCGACGGGCGCGGATGGGATCGCCTATGCTTTAAAGAGCGGCGAAAGTTTGCCCGCCGGCTTGCTTTTGAGTTCGGCGGGGGGCATATCCGGCACGCCGACGGCCGTGGGGACCGTATCGTTTACGGTCACGGCAAGCGCGGACGGGTACGCGAGCGCGGAAGCGGCGTTTTCCGTCGTCGTTTCCAAGCCCGCCGAATCCGACGAAGTGGTCGAGTATATGTTTGCGGCCGCGCTCACCGACCTTGACCGCGTGGAAGGCGCGGGGTCGTCGGGCAACCCCAAGGGGAAATTTATGATCGTCAAAGGCGCGACGGGCGCGGAAAGCGGCTCTTTTGTCGGTTATATGCACAAGACGGGCGTAACCCTTACGTACGAAATCCAATCGGACAGGGCGGCGGACGGGGCGTTGGCGATTTCGGTGGGCGGTGACCTTGTGGGGGATCTATTCAATTTAGGGCCCGACGTATTCGAAATCCGCGTAAACGGGACGGCCGTTTCGTACACGCCTTTCGAGTTGACTTTCAGATTGAGTATGTCCTCGCCCATCGAGTTCGAATTGCATGTTTTAGGCGAAATCGCGCTGTTAGAGGGCGACAATACAATCACCTGTACGGTTTTGGCGAACGACTGGTACAACGGCGGCACGGGCGGGCCCGACCTCGATTGTATTAAGATCACCACCGCCGCGGGCTTGACGTGGAGCCCGCGATACGACAATTTAGAGGAATAGACTTGTTGCGAAATACGACGCGGACGCTATGCGGGTCATAATTTAAGTGTAATGCGGGTAAAAATCTTGTTATAGTAGCGATGCTACAAACTACGATTTTTACCTGTATTACACGCAAAATCCCTCGCCTATCGTTTCGCGTCTTAATTTCGCAACTATGGACATTTTTCTTTCTACTCTATCCGATGTTTCTTTTTTGGTCGGACTATTTTCTTTGTGACGGGCTTACTTGACGGGCAAACATGAGAAAAATGTCCGTTTAATGAGGTGTTTAAATGAGGAATCCCGTGAAATTGATATGGAAACACAGGCGCAGCCGGGTTTGGCTGATCGTTGCGGCCTCGGTCTTGACCGTGGTTATAGCCGCGTCGATTGTCGCGACGCAGCACCCGTTCCTGCGCGGCACGATGAACATTCTGTTCGGCGGCGACCGCGCTATTACGGCGGGCGACAGGGGCTACTACGAGGCCGATTATAAAAACAAGGCGGAGGTTTTAGCCGCCGCGAACGATTTCAACATACAACTCGCCGAGGAAGGCGTTACCCTCTTGAAAAACGAGGGGAACGCCCTGCCGCTCGGCGCGGGCGCGAAAATCAGCGTTTTCGGCAAGAACTCTGTCAACCTCGTTTACGGCGGCTCGGGTTCGGGCGGCGGCAACTCGAAGGCCGACAAAAAAAATCTGTACGACAGCCTTGCCGCCTCGGGCTTTTCGGCCAACCCCGCTCTGAAAAGTTTTTATGAAAACAACGCGCGTTCCGGCGCGGGCAGGCCGGGCAATCCCGGCATCGGCGACATTATAGCGGGCTTCGGGACGGGGGAAACGCAAATGAACGCCTATACCGCCGCCGAAACGGGTTCCTACGCGGATTACAAGGACGCCGCGCTGGTCGTTTTCAGCCGCATAGGCGGCGAGGGCTTCGACCTGCCCCGCACGATGAAGGCGTCCTATGCCTCGGGCGCGGCGGCGGTTTCCGGCGCGAGGGGCGCGGGCGACCATTATTTGGAATTGGACGGAAACGAGGCCGACCTTTTAAAGCACGTTTGCGACAACTTTTCCAAGGTAATCGTGATTCTGAACGCCAACCACACGATGGAATTGGGCTTTTTGGACGACCCAGCCTATTGGACGGGCGTTTTGGGCCTGCCGGATTGCAGCGCGAAAATTCAGGGGGCTTTATGGATCGGAAGCCCGGGCGAGTACGGGATTATGGCCCTCGGCAAGGTGTTGAGCGGCGAGGTAAACCCCTCGGGGCATACGGTGGACACCTACGCGCGGGACTTTACGCGCGACCCTTCCTATAACAATTTCGGCAACTACAACGCGGCCGACGGCAACGCGTATTTGGTCGGCGGCTCGCTGCCGTCCGCCGTCGCGAACCGTTACTATTACATCGACTATGAGGAAGGCATTTACGTCGGCTACCGCTATTACGAGACGCGGGCGTTTACCGACGGCGCGGCGTGGTACCGGAATAACGTCGCGTACCCCTTCGGTTTTGGGCTTTCCTATTCTGAGTTCGAGTGGGAAGCGGGCGGCGCGAGATTGATAGACGGCGACAGGTCGGGCGCGTTGCCGTCCGCGCTCGCCGCGTCCGATTCCGCAAAGTCCGTCTCCGTCGAGGTTACCGTCAAAAACAAATCGGCGCGGGCGGGAAAGGACGTGGTGCAACTGTACGTACAAACGCCTTATACGCCCGGCGGCATCGAAAAGCCGCACGTCAAACTTCTCGATTTCGGCAAAACGAAACTGCTTGCGCCCGGCGCGTCCGAAAAATTGACGTTGGCTTACAGTTTGTACGACCTCGCGTCCTACGATTACGGCGACGCGAACGGCAACGGTTTCAAGGGCTTCGAGGCCGAGGCGGGGGAATATACCCTGCACATTTCCCGCAACGCCCATTCGTGGGCGGACGGCGACGCCGCCTTGACGCGTACATTCTCCGTGCCGGAAACGCAAAGCGGGGCCTCAAAGGGCGGCACGGGCTTTCAATACCGCGACGACCCCGCGACCGGTACGCCCGTAACCAACCGTTACGACGATGTGAGCGCGAAAATCGCCGAGTACCTGTCGAGAAACGATTGGGGCGGGACGTGGCCGGCGGCTCCGACCGACACCGAGCGCACGGTAACGCAGGAATTTGCCGCTTCGTTAGCCTATAAAAAGGACGACGCGGGCAAACCGTGGCACACCGACGAGATGCCGTATCAGAACGCCGCCGAAATCGGCGCGTCCGAGGTTACGGTAAAATTGGACGACCTCGCGGGAAAGGATTACGGCGACCCCTTGTGGGACGAGTTTTTGGATCAGTTGACGTTAAAACAGATGTCCGATTTGATCGGCAGGGGCTCATACGGCACGGTGCAGATCGAAAACGTGGGGAAACCGTTGACGAGGGAGCCCGACGGGCCGAGCGGTTTTACCAACTTTATGGGCGACCCGTCGGTGTACGACACCTGCTTCTATGTGTCGGAATGCGTCGTGGGCGCGACATGGAACAAGGCGCTCGCGTTCGAGATGGGCAAAATGGTGGGCAACGAGGGCATGATCGGATTTGAAAAGGGCGACGGCTTACCGTATTCGGGCTGGTACGCGCCCGCGGTCAATATCCACCGCTCGCAGTTCTCGGGCAGGAATTGGGAATATTACAGCGAGGATTCCGCGCTTTCGGGCAAAATGGCCGAGCAGGTCTGTTTGGGGGCGAAGGAAAAAGGCGTCTATACATTCGTCAAACATTTCGCGCTGAACGATTTGGAAACCAGCCGCGATTCCAACGGCATCCTCGTTTGGGCGAACGAACAGGCAATGCGCGAATTTTATTTCAAGCCCTTTGAAGCGGCGGTCAAGAACGGCAAAACAACCGCTATGATGTCCTCGTTCAACCGTATCGGCACGGTTTGGGCGGGCGGCGACTACAACCTTTTGACCGGAATCTTGCGCGACGAATGGGGTTTTAAGGGCATGGTCGTAACGGATTACGCGCTTTCGGGTTATATGAACGTCGAGCAGATGATCCGCGCGGGCGGCGATTTGTGCTTGACCCAAGGCTTGAAATTCCCCAACGCCCAAGGCGTGGACGCGACTCAGGCGGCCGCGATCCGAAAGGCCGCGAAAAACATTCTGTACACCGTCGTCAACAGCAACGCTATGAACGCGGAAATTTTGGGCTACCGTAAGCCCGTTTGGGTCGTCGCGCTGATTTGCGCGGACGCGGCGATCGCGGTCGGCTTCGGCGCGTGGGGCTTTTTCGCTGTGCGCGGGGCATACAGAAAGGAAAGGAACGGCGCGGGCGCGAACGGCGGCAAGCGGAAACCCGAAAAGAACGGTTAAGGAAAAAGGAGCGGAATTGAGTTAGGAATCACGACAGGTTCATAAAAACAGTATGAGCGATTACGGCAGAAACAGCGGACTCGCAAAATTTATCATGGGGCAATCCGGCGGTTACAACGCCGTTTCGGAGGCCGTGGAGAAGTGCGCTTGGCGCAATAAGCGCGAACTTGAATTTTTGGACAGTCCCGGCGTTTTCATAGAATTGGCCGGCATAGATTTTAAGCGCGCGCTGAATATAACGATCGACGGGGGCATTGTCGAGTTTGACGCGGCAGTCGAGGGCAGTTTCACATGGCAAACGCGGCAAAGCCGCCGCCATGATTTTAACGGCGAAACGGGCTGCCAATGGTTTGGCCTGCACTGCGTTATGGAAATAACGGACAAGTTAGAGAATTTCAAGGTTGCGCGGACAGAGATATATTCAAACGAGAGAAAGAAAGATTTGCCGAATCCCGCGACGGCTGATTTCGTGCCCGTAATTTACAAAAAAGATTTTGACGGCGAGGCGACTAAATTCCTCAAAAAGTGGTACCCGCAAGCGTTAAAAGAGCCTATCCGCCTACCGATACGGGAAATCGCGGAGCGCATGGGCTTGAAAGTCATAACCGACGTGCCGCTGACAAAAGACCTTTCCGTTTTCGGGCAGATTTGCTTTGCGGACTGCGAGATAGACACATACGA
>JAISFM010000224.1 GCA_031263605.1 Clostridiales bacterium
GACATAATCCTTTGTGTCCTCGCGGTAAACTACTTGCGAGCGGTTTTTGCGCAGGAAATTGGTTAGGGCGTATACGTCGATCCAAATTTGATTGACGCCGTCCTTTTGAACCTCGTCGAAAATCAGTTGCAGGCCGAAATGCAGGTGCGGCGTGTTTATATTGTTGACGTTCTCGCGCGGGGAATAGCCCGTCATGCCGAGATACCCGATTACATCGCCCGCCTCGACACGCCCGCCCTTGACGATGTTCAAACCGAACGGGTGGCCCTTGCGCAGGTGCGCGTAGTAATAATAGCGTTTCTTGTCGAAACTGCGCACGCCGACGCGCCAGCCGCCGTATTGGTTCCAACCGGCTTCCTCTATGTCGCCGCCCTCGACCGCGACAATCGGCGTGCCGACGCGCCCCATCATGTCATGCCCCAAATGCCTGCGCTTGTAGCCGTAACTCCGCGAGACGCCGAAATCGTCAAATTCCGAATAGCCGTACCCCGCCGCGATCGGGGAAAAGCATTTCAAGCCGTATTTTTCGGCGACGGCCGTTTTCGTTTTGTCGGCCGGGT
Source organism: Clostridiales bacterium (assembly GCA_031263605.1). GTDB lineage: Bacteria > Bacillota > Clostridia > Christensenellales > DUVY01 > BNZQ01. The sequence continues at coordinate 561 of JAISFM010000224.1, forward strand.
CGGGGGCTTCGATTTTGTAAGGGCCGACATATTCCTTTAAAACCGTTTCGTAAACCTCGTAAAAATACGGGTAATATTTGTTGCTTTTCAGTTTGTCGAAGGGGTCGCCTTTTTTGAGGCCGGCGGCGATCGCGTCGAGGTCGGCCGCCCGATAGCGTTTCCAATGGCCGGAATATTTCGTGCCGAGCAGGGCTAAACTGTCGATCCATCCGGCGCGTTTCCCCTCTTTGTACGCTTTCAAATCGGCGGCGTAGGCGCGGTCGAGCGCGGCGGACGGGATATTGAACTCCGCCCATTTGATGTATTTTTTGGGTTCCTCGGGTTTTTCGGGGAAAAAATCCCCGTCCGGCACCGGGGAAACATAGGCGTACAGGCTCGCGAAGCGCACGGCGTCGGCGACGGTAAAGGACAGCAAAACGGCGCAGAGCAGCAAGGCGGCCGGATAGGACAGGAGGCGCAAAAGCCTTTTAAACGGGCGTGTTTTGGAGCGCGAAGGTTTCACATAATAGGTATATGACCGGAGGGGGGAATTGAGAAGCGGGAAGTTAAGGACGAAGTAGGAAGGACGAAGTATCGGATGCTGACGCAAAAAGAAACCTTTATTATGCTTTATGTTTCATACCCGCCGACCGGCTCACTTGACGAAAACCCGACCGCACTTCCTACTTCGTCCTTCCTACTTCCTACTTCAAAGCGTCAGCATCCGACACTTCTCAATTCTCAATTCTCAATTTTCAATTTCCCTGCACTTTTCAATTCTCAATTCTCAATTTCCATCCTTTGCCAAACCGCAAGCCGCGCCGCATTGCGGGCAAGGGCAGTCGTTTTGCAAAAGAACCGCGCCGCATCGGGAACACCCGACAAACGCTATATCCGCGTAACGTATCATTTGAAACTCTTTCGACCGGCAATTCGGGCATTTTTTAACCGCGTCGGTTATTATAAACCCATGGGCGCAATTCGGGCATGTCAATTTATTCATTCTTTTTCCTATCGGACAAGTCTATTATATATGAGAATCTCTCATAAGTCAACTACTTTATTAGAATTTCTCATAAACTATTGGTATGGAAAAAAGCGGCGGGTTTAATTTCGGCAAACGGCTGCGCGAACTGCGCGTTGAAAAGGGCTGGAACCAACGATATTTGGCTGGCCTTTTGGGCATGTCGCAAAGCAATTTGTCGCTGTGGGAAGGCGGGCAGAGTTTGCCCGATTTTATGAGCGTCCGGAAACTCGCCGGGATTTTCGACGTGTCGGCGGATTATCTGTTGGGGCTTTCGGAATATTGATTAAACAAACTATTCAAATTATGATTAAGATATACAACTAAATCATTAGGGTTCTTTCTCCTCTTGTTCTAAATCTCTAATTAAATCACCGAGATTTTTCTCTATTGTACGTTTCGCATACCCATTATATCTATACAGCCACAACAAATCACGTGCTTTTTGTCTATCGTTTTTACAGTCATGTTCTACTTCATCATAATGACATTTTTCTAACATACTGTATAGTTTAACTTTATAGTCCTGTTCAGTCGGCTGTTTTCTTGTTTTTAAGTCTTGTTCTTTCCGTCGGCTTTCACAAGCAACTTGTTGGTCATTGAGGACTTTGCCATACGCAGTTTTTTGATTGTTTGTTGAGCATTTCTGATCGTTGACAGATTTAATATATGCAACCATAGCAATACGTTCTTTCTCGGCAGCAATACGTTGTTCCTCACGTTGCTTTTTATAAGCAATTTCCCGATCATTAACAAATTTATTGTATGCAACAATGAAATCATCAGAATAGTGTTGATTGTCGATAATATCAATATCGGAAAATATTGTTCTATACGAGAAAACCGACAACTCGCTAAATCCGCTTTTATCTTGTTTGATCAATTGAATTGAATTATCGTTCGGGGATTTAAGAAGCAATATACCGTTTCCTTTGTTTAAAGCATACCGCTTGGCATAATTGAAATCAGACTCAATCGTTTCCCCTCTATATTCGTCAATGACAATAATAATATATCCCAGATGCGTGTCTTCGTAAGCCTTGCATATTTCATCCATATATTTGGGGGCTTTATATTCATTCACAAATTCTATTGCAACAGTTTTTGTCGGGGTTTCGATGGAAATGTCTGTATAATGCTTGGATACCAAACGAACATCCCTGTTTATTTGATAATTCATATATTTATCTTTGAATTGCAAGTAAAAAGTAGTAATGATTTTCTTTGCTTCGTCTGATCTCTTTTTTACCGTTTTAAAATATCGTTCATATTCACATTTCCCCGTATTATCTTTATGTGCAAAATGTGATTCTCTTTCTGTGCAATGTTTATATAATACCTCACCCCCGCAACTGGAACAAAAAAGGCGATGTTCTCTGTATGCTTCCCTAATTTTCTCTTGCAGACTAAACTCCTCATGAACATCAGAGGCGTATATTTCTTGGTTGTAATACAAACATTTTTCCATAATTTAAGAATAAAATATTATAATTTTTTATGGAACGTCCGCACAATCACTTCTTTCTGTTGCTCCCGCGTCAAACTGTTGAAACGCACCGCGTAGCCCGACACGCGCACCGTTAAAAGCGGGTACTTGTCGGGATTCGCCATCGCGTCCTCTAATTTTTCGCGGTTTAGGACGTTGACGTTCAAATGATGGGCTTTTTTCGCAAAATACCCGTCGAGCAGGGCGGCCAGATTGTCAATCCTATCCCCCTCGCCGCGCCCCAAAGCCGCCGGCACGATTGAAAAGGTGTTGGAAATCCCGTCGCGGCAAGCGCAAAAATCGATCCCCGCCACCGAATTTAACGCCGCCAACGCGCCCGACGCGTCGCGCCCGTGCATGGGGTTTGCGCCCGGGGCGAACGGCTCGCCGCATTTCCGGCCGTCGGGCGTCGCGCCCGTCTTTTTGCCGTAAGCCACGTTGGCCGTGATCGTCAACAGCGACAGCGTATGCTCGGCGTTTTTGTAGGTTTTGTTTTTGCGCAGGGAACGGATAAAGACCGCCGCCAAATCGGACGCCACTTTGTCCGCGCGGGGGTCGTCGTTGCCGAACTTCGGGAAATCCCCCTCTACGAGGAAGTCCCGCGTTATCCCGTCCGCGCCGCGAATCGGGCGCACCCGCGCGTATTTTATCGCGGACAGACTGTCGGCGGCCACCGAAAGCCCCGCCGCGCCGAACGCCATATAACGGTGCACTTCGGTGTCGTGCAGGGCCATTTGAATCTTTTCGTAGGCGTATTTGTCGTGGCTGTAATGAATCACGTTCATCGTGTTGACATAGAGTTTGCACAGCCAATCGATGTATTTTTTGAAGTTGCGCATCACCTTCGCGTAATTTAAAGGCGCGTCGTCTATGAACAACCCTTTTCCGTCGCCCGCGTTTTCTTTATCCTCCGTTTCTCCGTCCGCTTTTCCGTCGCCCGCGTTTTCGGCGGGGCAATTTTCTTTGGCGGGGCTTGCATGGCAGGGCGGTACAAAAGGGCTTTGCGCGGCCATAAAGGTTTCCGCGCCCGGCACGTCGGCAATCTTTTTGCCCGAAATCTCGTCGCGGCCGTCGTTCAGCGTATACAGCAGGACTTTGGGCAGGTTGGAACGCGCGCCGAAAAACTGCATTTCCTTGCCGATCCGCATGGCCGACACGCAGCAGGCGATCGCGTAATCGTCGCCGTACAGCGGGCGCATCAAATCGTCGTTCTCGTATTGCAGGCTGTCGGTGTCGATCGAAACCCGCGCGCAGAATTTCTTGAACGGCTCGGGCAGGGACGCGCTCCATAAAACGGTCAAATTCGGCTCGGGCGAGGGCTTTAAATTATAGAGCGTGCGCAGCATTCGGAACGCCGTTTTCGTGACCAGCGTCCGCCCGTCCTCGCCCGCGCCGCCCAAACTCTCGGTCACCCACGTCGGGTCGCCCGCGAACATCTCGTTGTAGTCGGGCGTGCGCAACTGGCGCGTCATGCGGAGTTTCAGCACGAATTGGTCTATGATTTCCTGCGCGCCGTCCTCGTCCAAAAGCCCCGCCGCTAAATCGCGCTCGAAATAAATGTCGAGGAACGCCGACACGCGCCCCAAACTCATCGCCGCGCCGTTCTGCTCCTTGACCGCGCCCAAATAGCCGAAATATACCCATTGCGCCGCCTCGCGGGCGTTTTGCGCGGGCGCGCCCACGTCCACGCCGTACAGCGCGGCCATTTCCTTTAACTTTTTGAGGAAGTCGATTTGGCGGAACACGTCCTCGCGCAACTGCATCACGTCGGGGGTCATCGGTTTGCGGGCGAGGGCTTGCATGTCCTTTTCTTTTTCCGCGATCAAGCGGTCCGCGCCGTACAGCGCGACGCGGCGGTAGTCGCCGATGATCCGCCCCCGCCCGTAAGCGTCGGGCAAGCCCGTGATCACGCCCGAATGCCGCGCCGCTTTCATTTCGTCGGTGTAGATGCGGAACACGCCGTCGTTGTGCGTCGTGCGGTATTTGAAATACTCGCGGATTTTGTCGGGCAGTTCATAGCCGTAGGCCGCGCAGGATTGCTCCACCATGCGCATACCGCCGAACGGGTTGATCCCCCGCCGCAGCGGGCTGCCCGTCTGGAAGCCCACGATCAACTCGTCGTCCCTGTCGAGGTAGCCCGCCGGATAGGACAGCAGCGAACTGACCTCGTTCGTGTCGATGTCGAGGACTCCGCCCCGCGCGCGCTCCTCGGCGGCCAATTCCATGTATTTGGCGTTTAATTTTTCGGTGCGCGAAGTCGGGGGGCGCAAAAAATCCGCGCCGCCCGTGTACGGCGTGTAATTGGTTTGGATAAAATCGCGGACGTCGATTGCGTCCCGCCACTTGCCGGGCGTGAAGTTGTGCCATGCGTTTGCCATATTTTTTAAATTTGTTTAATTTGTTTAATTTTTATTTTTATTTTTTTTATTCTTTTTTGCGGGGAAACCTTTTTTGTCAAAAAGGTTTCCCCGCGCCCTTTCCAAAAAACTTTTACAGTAGGCCGGCGTGGGCGCCGCATGAGGCCTGTCTTCCGATTTCGGGCTTGTTTCCGAATCCGCCGTTTAGAAATCTACGCCTTGTTTATTGGTCGTTTCCAACCTCACCGAAATCGATTCTATATTTTCTTGCCCGAACAACGTAAATCGGATCTTGCCCAAAACGTACAGGTCTTGTTCCCGCGCGGTATAGCCTTGCGCGGTCAACGCGGCCTCCGCGCTTTCCCGTGTATCCCCGACGGAAAAGCCGAACAATTTATACTTGCCGTCCTCCGTATGAAAAGAGGTAACCTTGTAACCGTCCAGACAATCGGGATAGCCGGAAACTGTGTAGTTTGTGAGTCCGTCCGCGCTGTTCAACGTGTAACAGCCGAACCCGGGTTCGTAGATAAACCCGCCGCCGAGGCTTTCGTTTTCCGGCACGGCGGTGGCAAATTGAAATTCCCCGTTAAAATTTTCGTTAAGGGCGCGGATATATTTTTCGTTCTTATCCGCGCAGCCGCCCGCCGCAAAAAGTGCGAATAAACAAAGCGTCAAAATGGGAAATAGAAATTTATGTTTCATCGCCGTATCCTTGTTGCGGGGAAACCTTTTTTGTCAAAAAGGTTTCCCCGCGCCCTTTCCAAAAAACTTTTACATTGAATCTGTTTCGCGCGGCGTTTCATGGTTAGACGCGCCGTCCTTCGCCCGCTCTCCGAGATGGGCTTTGCGGTAAGACGGGCTGAAAAAAACCGCCGCCGTAATGAAACAAGAAAAGACATACCCCCAAAAGGCAAAAACCGCCCAACCCAAAACAATGTCCGGGATATTAAAACCGCCGCTCAACTTTGCCACAACGGCATAAACACCGAACGCAACGACAGCCGCGAGCGGAACCGCGATATACATGACAATACAGAATATATGGAACACCCTGTATTTTCTTATTTTAGGTTGTTTGCGGGGATACGCTTTCACCTCTTTTCGTCCTCATTCCGTTCGCCGTTCGGGGTTGCGTTTAAATTAAGGGCTTCTTCATATTCGGGAAAGATCACTGAAATCCCCGATTTTTGTTCGGCGGTTTTTACCCGCTCTTCAAGATACGCTTTCCGGTAAGGCCCTGTGAAAAAAACCGTCGCCCAAATGAACAGGGCCGCATAACCGAGAAAGGCGAGTAACGCCCAGCCCAAAGCCTCGTGCGGAATATACAGGCTGTCAACGTCCGTCACGGCGGCATAAATCCCGAGCGCGGCAATCGGAAACACGAGATACGCGATACAAAAAACCGTATAGAAAGCGTAGTACCTTTTGACTTTCGGTAGTTTTTTGATCTTTTTTTGCAGTTCGTAGGCTTCGCGGTTTTTCGGGCTTGTTAAGTACAGGGCTATGCCGACAAACAAAAAGAGAAAACAGTCGCCGATCAAAACAACCAAATCGTATTGAACGACGGTATCGAAAAGGACGGTAAAGATTAGGACGGCGGCGGCGCACGCGCCCAAAATGATACAGGCCTTGTTTCCGGTTTTTATCTTGCGGACACGCAATTTAAGAGCGCGGGCAAAGTACCCGCTCACGGCCGACGACGCTATACCGAAAATCGAAAAACCCAAACCGTACGCTCCTTTTTTTTAGACAGCCCACTTATCGCGCGCGCGTTCCTCAATATTGTGAATTTTTTGAATGGTTTGCGGGGAAACCTTTTTTGTCAAAAAGTTTTCCCCGCGCCCTTTCCAAAAAACTCTTACATTTATATCAAATAAGCAAACCGAAATTTTTCCTTTCAATGTTCAGCGGCGAATATAATTCGGAAAAAGCCGCTTGCTTGAACTGATTATATTTTCCATTCAAAATCTTATCCAATTCCTCTTTATAAAGCGGCAAAACCTGATAAAACATCACACCCTCGCCATAACGAAATAAGCAACCCCCAAAACTCTTCCTCCCGAAAGGAATCGGAAGCCCTATCATTATAGATGAAAATCCGGTATTCCCGAAATTTTCGTTGAAACTCATGGTAAAATTGTCGTCAAACCATGTATCGTGTTGCATCGGATATACCGACAAATCCGCCAGAAGTTGCGCGGGCCACTGCCACTCCGGTTTCGGATCGTCGATTTTCCATGTGGGCGGCAACATCATGAGTAATTCAATCCTGTTAAACAATCGCGTCTCGTCAGACTTGACATTCATTTTATAGGCGCCCATTCCCTGCGTAACCAATGTTATATAGTTTCTTTTTGGCGTCGGATCGACAACGCAAATATCTAAATGCAGTAAATCACCTACATCGCCATGAAAAGCATGTGTATATTTGCCTATCCGTTTCCGAATGTGCTTTTCGACAACTTGAAAATCTTGTAACGAATATGCTAACTTACTCATTTTTTTTCTTAAATAGACGAGGGATTTCTCCGCTCCGTTCGCTGTCGCTGAGCGATAACCGAAATGACATATAGGCGCGCGCAATGCCCCTCAATGCTGAAAGTTTTTGAAAGGGGTTTTGGGAAAACTTTTTTCATGAAACCGAGGAACCGAGGTCGCGGGCAAACGAAGTTTGCACATGACCAAGGCGACGACGGTTTTATCGTAGATACAAAGTTTTCCCCAAACGATACTATTCCTCGACCGACACTAACCACTAATCACTAACCACTCCGACCGTACTTCTCACTTCTCAATTTTCAATTCTCAATTTATTCCACCGGCTTATCCCACGTATACATCTTGCGCAACTCCGCGCCGACGGTTTCAAGCAATTGCTTTTGCTCGCGGCGGCGGGTAGCCTGAAAGAACGCGCGGCCGTTGT
>JAISFM010000271.1 GCA_031263605.1 Clostridiales bacterium
GCAACGCTTGGAACGGGATAAAGATTTGCCCATGAAAGCCCGCCGGAATCGTGTTCACATTGGCGTAATAGGGCGTTCCCGAATCGGGCAGGAAAATGCCGGAGCCGTTGCCGGAGGTGGACTGCCATTGGTAATTGGAGTTGCCCATTCGCGCGGAAGTATAGCGCATGTCCTCGATGCCCAATTCCCACGCATAAGCGATACCGTCGTTTTGCGCGTTCAGCAGCAATCCCTTTACGCCCGTCAAATCGGCGACGCTCAGGGTGGAGTTGTCATACGCGAACATGCCGTACAAATTGGACGGCAGGGGTATGGACGCGTTCCGCCAACTGCTGTCCGACGTGTCGTTCGTATAGGTGAACACGCCCGTCTCGTTATTCCAGTTCGGCGTCGATTGCGCGCCCGTATTCCGAACCGCCGCCGTCATACACAAAAAGTACGCGCCGAAACACATCAGCGCGACCGCCAAGGCGATCAGCGTTTTTTTCACCGCCGCGGATTTCGCCGTTTTCATTGCCGTCGTTTTTGTTTTCATCTTTTTTGACTCCTTTTTTTTGCTTGTTTTATATCGCCCGATCCACGCTCGCGCGGCGGATACGGTACGTCCACAAACTGTTCATCGGGTAATTCAGCAACGCTGTCGTATAGAACAGTTCAACCTTGTCCCCGGTCGGAAGCCAACCGTAAGGGTCGGTTACAAAGCAGGCGTTGTGGTTGCGCGAAAAGCCCGTGCGTTCCGCGTCGGTCACGCCCGCGTACCGCCACGCCCCCGCGCCCTCGCCGAGACCGCGCCCGAATTCCGTTTCCGGCATCGTCGCGTTAAAATAGGCCGCGCGTACCGCCGAGGACACCATGCTCGGCGCGTTTTCGCGGTCGGTCGGCTTCACGTCGTCAATCATATAAAACCGCGCCGATACGGGGTCGTAGGCAAAGTCGGCGTTGGAAATATGGTCGGCCGCCCGCATATCCAGTTGCTTCAAGCCCGTGTTCGCAAGCGTATAGCGGAACAGCATTTCAGGGGCGTCCAAATCGGAAAAGTCCCACTTTTCAACCTTCCCGCTCGTGCCGGACGGCTCGCCCGCCGTATAGAACAGCAGTACCGTCCCTTTCTTGTCCGCGCTGACCAAACTCGGCTGGCCGTACCCCCACGTCCGTAGATCGTCGGGGACGGCGACGATCGGATTGCTTTCGGCGACCTTGACCCACGGGCCCCCCGGCGCGTTCGCGACCGCCAAGCCCGTTTCGTTGCGCATGCTGTTGCTCGTCACACAGCCCAGATACGCCATCAAATAGGCATAGGTTTCGCCCTTGTACCCGAACTCGCCCTTGACGACCGAGGGGTCGCAGGTGTGGCGCGAATCCCACGTATCGGGCGTTGGCGACAACACCAATTCCTTGGGCGACCAGTACCATTTGCCGTTTAATTTTCTGCCCTCGCGGTACGCGATATAGTCGGTAATGTCCCCGTTGTCGCGGTTCGAGCAGTACCAAACGCGCAGGGTATTTTCGTCCTCGTAAAAGGCGGTCGGGCAATAGTTGTAAATCAGCGCGTTTTCCGGCTCGCCGAACAGCGCGCCGCCGTCCGCCGCGCCCTCCTCTGTCCAGCCCTCGGGCACGGGGTCGGGCGTTTTCCCCGCCCCGACCCCTGCCCCGCCGCCGTCGCAGCCCCACAGGGCGAACGCCGCGCACACCGCTAAAACCGCCGCCGCTATTTTTCTTAAACCTTTTTTCAAGTTTGCCGCGCTCCTTTTTTAAGAACCTGTATTCACAGATTCTAAGAGTTTTCCAAATCGTACACCCAGTCCGCCCAATATTGATGACCCGCCCGATTCGGGTGCAAGCCGTCGCCCGTATACGTCCCGCCCGCCGCGAAGTTTTCCGCGTTGAACGCCGGCCAATTATCGACGACGCGGTATTCGTTCGCCGCCGCCAAGCCCTTCAACGCCGCCGTATAGTCCGGCAGGGTCTTGCCCAGCCCGTTCGCCCCCGTATAGCCGCTGCGGTAAATCGGGGCCATGAACAGGATTTTGACGGTCGGGTTCTGCACTCGCATACCAACAGCGAAATTATTTTGATTGCGGACGGGACTTTGATTATGGAGACGGCGCGTCAAAAGCGGCAATGCGGCGCGGGCGACGTTCTCTTGTTCAGCCCCAACGTCAACTACACGGAGCATCCGACGGGCGGCACCACGGTGGAGTATTATTCGGCGGGGTACGACGGCGTACTTGTCCAGCGCAAGCCGAACGCCCCCGACGCGGACGACGGCGGCTTATCCGCCTTTCAAGCGGACGGCGGCGGCTTATCCGCCTTTCAGACGGACGACGGCGGTTTATCCGCCCTTCAGACGGACTTTCTCTTTTTTGAAAGCCGTGCGAATTGGAAAAACTCGCCGCGGATCTTTTTGCCCAAGGCGTTCTCCGCGTTGAGCGGCGGCCTGCCGAACGGCGTCGTGCTTGCCGAGAGTTATTTTCAACTCTTTTTCGCGGATCTTTTGCGGGAAAGCCGCCTCTTGCCGGAGCAGCCGTCCGTCAAACTGTCGGTTTTGGTAACGGAGGCGAAAAACCTGATCGACGCTTATTTCACGACGCAACTTAAAATGGACGAACTTGCGAAGACCCTTTCCGTATCCTATAATTTTTTGGAATTGACTTTCAAAAAAGAACTGCATCGCACCTTATCGGGTTATTTAATGGACAAACGCCTGCAAGAGAGCCAAACGCTATTAGCGACCACGAATCTCAGCGTTATACAAATCTGCCTAGCGGTGGGCTTCAACAACCCCGCGTATTTCACCAAGCAATTCAAAACAAAGTACGCCCAAACCACAACCTCCTACCGCCTTTCCGCGCGTTTGTAGGGATTCGGTCCGCTCGAAAGCAATCCAAAACAAAGACGGCCTGCCATAAAAGCAAGCCGTCTCAAAATCTTCTATAATTTATCTCTTTTGGTGATTATCCCAAACAATGTGTTTTGCATTTTTTTTTGTACTGAATTTAATGACAACCCATCGTCCTTGGAAAACCTTAAATAGAGCGCGGCGTTGTAGCCTTTTGCGTCCGTAAGGCCTAACCAATCCGAGTTGAAGTTATAGTTTGCATATCCTTGTCGTTCCATTTCTCTACCTCCTTTTGGAACAACGGAATTAAGGATAGCCGCGTCTGTATTATACCACAACCGTCCTTAACGAGTCCAGCAGAATCCGCGCCGTTTGGCGAACCTTTGTATCTTTTATTCCCGTTCCGTCACTTGGCATTTCCTTGTTGTTCCTTTCTGCAATATTCCGCATATAACAGATCAGCGAATATATCCGACAGATTGCGCTTGCCGCTGTACTCCCTCGTGATAATAAAACGGCGCGGCGTTTTGCCCGCGCCGCGTTTCTCTTTTTTGTTTGATTTCATAGTACCCCCTTTTGATGGAAACAGGGAACCTTCGCGGTTCCCTGTTAAATTTTTTTTTGTATATCGCGGCATGGTTCCGCTTCTGTTTTAACCCCCGTTTTGGGGCGTTTTTCACCGATTCTTTTGATTGTGCGGCGCGGGAAAATCGAGGTCGATATAAATACCGAACCGTCGCCCCCGCGCCGTACACGCCCTGTTTTCTATAAATATCACTCCCGTTGATTCGTTCTCCACCGTTCACCGCGCGAGGCGACGGCGGAGAACGAATCAACGGGAGTGATAGTTGCCGCAAATGCCGTTCCCGCGCCGCCCGTCCCGGTGGGGGCGTATCAAGCCCGATCGCTAACCTTGCCCCCCCCCTTTCAATTCCTTGTCCTTACGCAAAAACATATCTTTGATTTTTGCAAGCCATTCGATTTCGTCGTCAATGGATCTCGCTATGTCCCACGCGGTATCGGGCTTTTTCTGAGGTAAATCTCTACGCATTCGTCCGTAATATATTCGTAGTCCATCGTCGCCGCCGAGATAATATTGAATACTTTCTTTACTATCTTTTCCTCGCGGTAGATCTTTGCTTCCTTTTTTGCAAGTTCCGCTAATAACAGCCGCCGCGCTTCGGCGTTGCGTTCTTCCTCCGGCGTTTGCTTCAACGCGGTATTCAGCCGCGCCGCTTTATCAATCGAAATCGTTTTGCCCATCGCCTCGCGTATAGGCGCGGGAGTCTCGTTGTCCACCTTTTCGATTTTGGCGAGAGTGCCGTGCGAAATCCCCGCCATTTTAGCGAGTTCTTTTTTTGTGTCAATTTTAACTATTGGGTTGTCCAAATTTGGGCAACCCATTCCGCTTTTACCGAAAAGTTCCCCACCCAAGATACAATTTCCCCTTGCCCTTGCCGCTATGCA
>JAISFM010000083.1 GCA_031263605.1 Clostridiales bacterium
TTCTTTAACACGACGGGCACAAAGTTTGAGTTGTATCCGATTCAAGGCATGGCGGAGGACCTTAACGCCGAGAACCCGCCGAAAATCGCGACGGGGTTTGCGGGGTTCACGCTTGCTTACAATGTGAAAAGCAAACGTGAAGTACTCGAAACCATTGAGATTGCGCGAAAAGCGGGCGCGGTTATCGCCAAAGAGCCGCAGTCGGTGTTTTGGGGCGGGTATCACGCGTATTTCGCCGACCCGGACGGGTATTACTGGGAAGTGGCATACGGCGCGGACGTGTGGAAATTTGACGGGCAGGATATGCTTGTTTTGTGAATTGAAAAGTGTCGGACGCTGACGCAAGAAGTAACATTTATTAGGCTATACGTTTCTTGCCCGTGAGCGGAAATAGTTTAGCGCGAACGCTTTATCTTAACTTTTCAATTTTCAACTTTCAATTCTTACCTCTGTCATGCTTTATGCTTCTTGCCCGCCGACCGGCTTGTTTTACGAAAATTCGACCTTACTTCTCAATTCTCAATTCTCACTTATAAAACTATGAAAAACCTGTCCGACATCAAACACCGCATAACAGGCATCTCTCAGACGCGCCAAATCACCGGCGCGATGGAAATGATTTCCGTCGCGAAAATGCGGCGCGCGCTGCAACGGTTCGCCGGCAATCAAGCGTACTTCAACAAGGTGCGGGCGACAATCGCCCAAATCATTCGCCATTCCGTCGGAATCGAGCACCGCTATTGGCGGCCGAAACACGGCGGCCGCGCGGCCTATATCGTGATTGCGAGCGACAAAGGGCTTGCGGGCGGCTATAACAACAACGTTTTGAACTTCGCGTGGAAGCAGATTCGGGAATCCGGGCATACAGAACGGCGTATTTTCACGGTCGGGCAAATGGCGCGCGAGTTTTTCGAGCGCAAGGGCGCGCCGATCGACGCGGAATTTATGCACGCGACCTATAACCCCACCCTCAAAGACGCGGCGGGGATCGTGGACACGGTAGTCGGCCTCTATGAAAAGGATTTCATGGACGAGGTGTATATCGTCTATACGGGCATGGAGAACTCCTCGACGATGAAGCCCGAAATCATTCAACTGCTGCCCCTCGCGCCCGCGGAAATCGCCGGCGGGGCGGGCGGCGGCGCGAGTGGCGGCGGGGAAACTTTTACGGAATTGTTCTACGACCCCGGCCCCGACGAGGTACTCGAAACGCTTGTGCCGCAATATCTGATCGGCGTCGTGTACGGCTGTTTGATTCAATCGGTGGCTGGCGAGCATTCGAGCCGCGTTCAGGCGATGAGCAACGCGACTAAAAACGCCGACGACATTTTAGACCGCCTGAATGTCGTGTACCACCGCGCGCGGCAGGAGGCGGTGACGAATGAGATGTTGGAAATAATAACAAGCGCGAACTCGGTAAATTGAGGAGTGGACAAACCGCATTACTGCCGGTCATTGCGAGGAGCGCGAAGCGCGACGCGGCAATCTCTACCGAACACGAAACGCGCCTTTTTATATAGAGATTGCTTCGTCAGACGCTTTACGCGTCCTCCTCGCAATGACCTGCCGTGTTTATGAGCAATGCGGATTGTACACTCCCGTAAATTGAGAATTGAGAATTGAAAATTGAGAAGTGTCGGACGCTGACGCGAAAAGCAACTTTCAGTATGCTTTACGTTTCTTGCCCATGAGCGGAACCGTTTTAGCGCGAACGCTTTATCCGAAACTTCTCAATTTTCAATTCTCAATTCGAAAAAAGAAATGATTGATAAGAACAAACAACAACCGCACACCGGCAGAATAACCCAAATCATCGGCCCCGTGATCGACGTTCGGTTCGAGGGTTACCTGCCCTTTATCTATGAGAAACTTTTCGTGAAAGACGGGGACGCCGTTGTTTCCATGGAGGTTTTGAGCCATGTCAAGCCCGGCGTGGCGCGCTGTATCGCGTTGCAGGCCACCGAAGGGCTTGCGCGCGGCATGACCGTTTACGCGACGGGCGCGGCGATTTCCGTGCCTGTGGGCGAGGGCGTTTTGGGGCGCGTGCTGAATGTGCTGGGCGAGCCGATCGACTTAAAAGGGCCGATAGAGGCCGCCAGCACGTGGAGCATTCACCGTAAAGCCCCCGACTTTTACGACCAAAACCCTAATACGCAGATTTTGGAGACGGGGATAAAGGTCATCGACTTGCTCGCGCCCTACGCGAAGGGCGGCAAAATCGGCTTGTTCGGCGGCGCGGGCGTGGGCAAAACCGTCTTGATTATGGAGTTGATCCGCAACATCGCGACCGAGCACGGCGGCTATTCGATCTTTACGGGCGTGGGCGAGCGCAGCCGCGAGGGCAACGAGATGATCTCCGACATGGCCGAGAGCGGCGTTTTGAACAAGACCGCGCTGGTGTTCGGGCAGATGAACGAGCCGCCGGGGTCGCGTATGCGCGTCGCGCTGACCGGCCTCACGTTGGCGGAATATTTCCGCGACGAAATGCATAGGGATGTTCTGTTGTTCATCGACAATATTTACCGCTTCGTACAGGCGGGCAGCGAGGTGTCCGCGCTTTTGGGGCGTATGCCCTCGGCGGTCGGCTATCAGCCCACGCTGGCGACCGAGATGGGCGCGTTGCAGGAGCGGATTACGACCACCAAAAAGGGCAGCATCACGTCCATTCAAGCGGTGTTCGTGCCAGCGGACGACTTGACCGACCCCGCGCCCGCGTCGATTTTCAGCCATTTGGACGCGACGACGGTCCTGTCCCGCAAGATCGTGGAGCAGGGCATCTATCCGGCGGTCAACCCTCTGGAAAGCAGCAGCCGTATTTTGGAGCCGCGGATCGTGGGCGAAAAGCACTACGCGACCGCGCGCAAGGTTCAGGAAGCGTTGCAGCGGTACAAGGAATTGCAGGACATCATCGCGATTTTGGGCATGGACGAACTCTCCGAGGAGGACAAGCATATCGTGCACCGCGCGCGCAAGATTCAACGCTTTTTCTCGCAGCCCCTGTTCGTCGCCGAGGCGTTCACGGGCATGGAAGGGCGTTTTATCCGCGCGGCCGCGACGGTGGACAGTTTCAAAGCCGTGTTGGACGGCGAGGCCGACGACCTCCCCGAGAGCGCGTTTTACATGGCGGGCGATTTGGACGAGGTAAAGGCGAAAGCGAAGGACATGTAATTAGGGAATGCACAATTCACAATTCACAATGCTCAATTATGGATTAGGTAAAAGGGAATAGTGTCGGTCGAGGCTATGGAAGATGTAAGATGGAAGATGGAAGAAGGTCGGTCGCGCGTTACTCGCGCGGGGGCAATCGCGCAGTCCTGTCATACCGATTGCGCAAAGTACTCTGTCCTTACGCGCCAAAGTCCTGTCATGCTCGGAGCGAAGTCGAGAAATCTCCCACCTTATAAAAATTCCCCTCCTTCGGAGGGGTGCCGCCAACGGCGGCGGGGTGGTTCTCAAAACCCCTCTGTCCTTAACGTTCTCAATTCCCAATCATGCCCGCCGCCCCGCCCGCCCGACGCAACTCCGACCGAAATTTGTAAATTGTAAATAATAAAGTGGATAAAACGTTTCATTTGGAAATCATAACGCCCGACCGCGCGTTTTTCAGCGGCGAGGCCGAATCCGTTACGGTCACCACGCCGCGCGGCGAGATGGGCATTTTGCCGGGGGCGATGCCGCTTGTCGCCGCGCTCGCGCCGGGCGCGCTCAAAATCCTGCAAAACAAAAAATGGATGGAGGCCGTCGCGGGCGAGGGTTTTTTAGAGGTCACGCCCCGTAACGTCGTCCTGCTTGCCCAAAGCGCGGAATGGCCGTATGAAATCCAACTGAAAAGCGTCGAGGACGACATTTCGTCCCTCAACGAGCAGTTGAAAAAACAGCAGTCCCTGCGCGAATACAAAATGGCCAAGGCGCAACTCGCGCGGCAGTTGGCACGGTTGCGGATAAAAAAGAACGTAGGCGACTGAATTTCAGATAAAAGATAGGAGATAGATAAAAGATAAAAGGTAAAAGATTAAAGGGAATAGGGAATAGTGGATAGGGAATAGTGTCGGTCGCGCGTTTCTCGCGCGTGATAAAGTTGTCAATCCGAAATGCGCATACAAATCATTAGACTTGTTGCGAAATACAACGCGGACGCTATGCGGGTCTTTTCGTATGTAAAGCGGGTAAAAATTTTGTTAGTAGCGTTGCTACAAACTGCAATTTTTACCCGCATTACACGCAAAAATCCCTCGCCTATCATCTCGCGCCTTAATTTCGCTACAAGTCTATTGCGAGGAGCGCGAACGCCCCTTTTGTCATTGCGAGGAGCGCGACGCGCGACGCGGCAATCGCTACCGGACAAAGGAACGCCCCGCGCAATGTCATGCTCGGAGCGAAGTCGAGAAATCCCCCACCCCCACCTATAAAAAATTCCCCTCATTCGGAGGGGTGCCGCCTATGGCGGCGGGGTGGTTCCAAAAAATTGCCAACCGATTTATCGATGAGTCCCTTATCCATATCTTTTATCTTTTATCTCTATGCCGTATCACACCCAATCTACGGCGGTGAAAACGATGGACATACAAACCATAAAAAGCATCGGCTACTGTTTCGGCGTGCGCGCCGCCATCGAACGGGCGGAGGACGCGCTGAAAACCTTCCCCGCCGTTTACTGCGTCGGCGACCTCGCGCACAACAAGCGCGTCAGCGACGAACTGCGCGGCAAGGGCTTAATTACCGTCGCGTCCGTTGAGGAAATCCCCGACGGGGCCGCGCTGGTCGTCCGTACGCACGGCTTGCCGGAGGCGGCCTATAAAACCGCCGAAAGCAAAAAACTGGCCGTCGTCGAGGGCTCCTGCAAATACGTTTCGCGCATTCACGGGATCGTCAAGGAACAGTACGAAAAGGGCTGTCAAATCGTGATCGTCGGGGAAAGGGAGCACCCCGAAGTCGTCGGGACCTGCGGTTGGTGCGGGGACGGGGCGATCGTCATCGACAGCCCCGCGGACGCCGAAAAATTAAAATTTATCGCTCAACCCCTGTGCGTTGTGGCGCAAACGACGTTCGATTTTTTGAAATGGCAAGAAATTTGTAAGATCTTGCGACAATTCGGTATCAAAACGCTTGAAATTTTCGACACAATTTGTTATACTACTACGGTTAGGCAAGACGAGACTGCCAAACTGGCGGCCGCCGTCGATAAAATGCTCGTGCTGGGAAGCGGAAACAGTTCCAACACGAACAAACTTTTCGACGTCGCGGAGCGGTATTGCCCGCATACGTATTTCATCGAAAGCCTCGCCGATCTCGGTGGAATCGGCTTTCGGCAAAAGGATAGAATCGGGATAACGGCAGGGGCGTCTACGCCCGCCGGGTATCTCACGGAGGTTATTAACTATATGGCAAACTTAAACAATGAGGTCACTTCGCAGGAATTTATCAAAGGGGTGGAGGACTCATTCGTTTCTTACCGCGCCGGCAAGCGCGTCAAGGGCACCGTCATCAACGTTGACGACGCGGGCAACCTGCACGTCAACATCGGCGGCAAGAAAGACGGCATTATCCCCGTTTCGGACGGCAGTTTCCAACCGGATGAATTTAAAGCCGGCGACCCGATCGAAGCCGTGATCAAGAGTAACAAAGACGCCGGCAGCGGCTCTGTCCTCTTGTCCAAAAAAGAGGCGGACGATATCCGCGAGGGCGACGCCGTGGTCGAAACGGTGCGCGGCGGCGACGCGTTTGAACTGACCCTGCAAGAGGCCGTCAAGG
>JAISFM010000225.1 GCA_031263605.1 Clostridiales bacterium
GGGTTGTCGTTGCGAGGAGCGCGGAACGCGCGACGCGGCAATCTCTATGTAAAAAGGTGCGTTTCGTGTTCGGTAGAGATTGCCGCGTCGCGCTTCGCGCTCCTCGCAATGACATGCCTTGCCGTGTTTTATTAGCAATGCGGTTTGTACGCTCCCGTTGACGGGGAGTATTTTAGATGAAAGTGCTATTTTAGGTAAGAGGTAAAAGGTAAAAGAGATTGTCGGATTTCCGTCAAGCAAGCCGGTCGGCGGGTAAGAAACGTAGAGCAATCCAACGTTTTGATTTGCGTCAGCATCCGAAACTTTTCAATTTTCAATTTTTATCGGTTGTATTGCATACAAATCGGGTTTTTCGCGAATTGGCCTTTCCGCTTGTTTGACTTTATAGGCGCGGCGTTGTACAATAGGGCGGTTATGAAAAATGTTTTATGTATCGTATCCCACACGCATTGGGATCGGGAATGGTACCTCTCCCACGCGAAACACAACTATCGGCTGATCCGCCTCATGGACACGCTGATCGAAACGCTGGAAAAGGACCCCGATTTCAAGTCCTTTCATTTGGACGGGCAGGTCGTCCTGATCGAGGATTACCTGCGCACGCGGCCAAAAATGCGGGCGCGGCTCAAAAAGTTGATCGCGGCCGGCCGTATCAAAATCGGCCCGTTCTATATTTTGCAGGACGAATACCTCGTCAGCGGCGAGGCCAATATCCGCAACGCGCTGGTCGGCCTCCGCGTTTGCCGGCAATACGGCGAGCCGACAATGGTCGGCTATTTCCCCGACGCTTTCGGCAACGTGTCCCAGATCCCCCAAATCCTGCGCGGCTTCGATATCGGCAGCGTCTTTTTCGGGCGCGGGATCGTCCCGACGGGCTACGCCAACGAGATTTTAGGCAAGGCGGACGAGGGCTTTTCCGAATTGATTTGGGAGGGCGCGGACGGCAGCGACGTCGTCGCCGTCCAATTTGTCAACTGGTACAACAACGCCTTTCAACTGCCCGCCGACGCGGACGCCGCCGCCGCCCGCCTGTCCGATATCGCGCGGGACGCCAAACTCGCCGCCCGCACCCCCTATTTGCTAGGCATGAACGGCTGCGACCACCAGCCCGTGCAAACCGATTTGAGCGCGATTATAAAAAAGGCGCGGGGGAAAATCGGCGCGGACATCGAGCATACGTCTTTGGAGGATTTCATCTCTAAAATCGCGCCCTACCGCGACCGCTTCTATCGGTATAAAGGGGAAATTTGCGGCCGGAACGGCAACGGGTACCATACGCTGATCAACACCGCGAGCGCGCGCGTCTATTTGAAGCAATGGAACCATCGTTGCGAAACCTTGTTGGAAAACCTGTTGGAACCGCTGTCCTGCATGTTGGAGGCCTTCGGCGGCGCGTATGACGCGGACATTCTGAACGGCTGCTATAAATACCTTTTGCACAACCACCCGCACGACAGCATTTGCGGGTGCAGCGTGGACGAGGTGCACGCCAAAATGGAAACGCGTTTCCGCGACGTTTTCGACACCGCCGAGAGTTTGAAGGCCGACGTTTTGTACGACCTTGCCCAACGGATCGACACTGACAACGGAGCGGAAAGGAGCGTCGTCGTCTTTAACGCGCAGTCGCGGCCGGTTTCCGGCTTGATCGAGGGCGAGATCCTTTACCGCGACGCGGAGCCGCCCGCAAACCCCGTCCTATTGGACGGGGAAACGCCCGCGCCCGCCTCCTTCCGAACCGTGTCGGAGTATCGTTTCGAACTGCCCCGGGACCGCTTCCGCGAGGCTTTCGAGTGCAAGGTTTTGAAATTTTCCCTGCTCGCGCGCGACGTCCCCGCCACGGGCTTTAAGGTGTTCAAGGTCGCGGACGGCGGCGCGTTTGCGGGCGCGGGGCGCGCGCAAAGCGATTTGTCGGCGGAGCCGCTTGCCGCGCAAAACTCCCGCGTCCGCGTGGCGTTCGGCGAAAACGGCGCGTTCACGTTGACCGACCTCGCGTCGGGCAGGGCGTACAAAAACCTCAATTCCTTTACCGAGACCGGCGACCGCGGCCACGAATACGAATTTAAGCAATGCGGGGAAACGTTCGGCACGCTGAACGAAACCGCCCGCGTGGAACTTATTCACAACGGGCCCGAAAAAGCGGTTTACAGGGTGTCCGTACCCCTGCCGTCGCAGGGCGGGACGCGCACGGAGATCGTCAGTTTCGTGACCGTGAGCGCGTTTTCCGGCGTCGTCGGCATTCGCACCGCCTTTGTAAACGCGGTCAAGAACCGGCGCGTACGCGCCCGCTTCGGCTCCGGGATAAAGGCCGGCCACATTTTCGCTTTCGGGCAATACGACATCCTGAAACGCGATATAAAGCCCGGGCCGCGTTGGACGAACCCGCACAACCCGCAGCGCACGGAAGGCATGGTTTATCTGTCGGAAAACGAGGGGACGGCCGGGGAAACCGGTTTTGCGGTCGGCACGCGCGGCTTGAACGAATACGAGGCTTTGCCGAAAGAGGAAAACGCGTTGGAAATCACGTTGGTTCGGGGCGTGGGCGAATTGTGCGACGACGATTGGTTCCGCTTCCCCACCGAAGACAGCCAGGTTTTACGGGAAGTGTCCTGCGAATATTGCGTCCGCGCGTTTTCGGCGGAAGACAAAGCCGCCGCGCTCGCGGCCGTTCTGGATTTTTCCAAGCCCTGCCTTGCCTATGCCGCCGCCGGCGCGCACGGCGGGCCGGTCAAACAATCGGCGAGCCTGATAGAGGCCGAAAGCGGCGGCCTCCTGTACATGGGGAGTTTGAAAAAAGCCGAAAGCGGCGCGGGCTATACCGCCCGTTTCGTCAATTTAGAGGAAAGGCCCCTGCCGCTTGCCCTAAACCGCCCCGCCGCCGAAATCAATATGGCGGAAACAAAAACCTTGGCCGCGCCCGCCCGCGCTTTCACGGTGCCGCCGAAAAAGATTCTGACTTTGAGGATATTTGCAAATGACGAATGACGAATGGCAAATGATAAATGACGAATGATAAATGACGAATTAGGGTTTTAAGAATTGGGCGCACAATATAAGGACAGAGAGGGCGCGGGCATTCCTCTGTTTGGAAGAGATTGCCGCGTCGCGCTTCGCGTTCCTCGCAATGACAAAAGCGGCGTTCGCGCTCTTCGCAATGACACGCGGGGCCGCGCTCCTCGCAATAGAGTTGTGGCGAAATTAAAAGGCAAGCGGAATTGCGATGGATTTTTGGGACAAGCCTAATGACAGAGGGCAACGCGTTCGGAATGAGAGAGGAAAGCGCGGGGCGTTCCTCTGTTCGGTAGAGATTGCCGCGTCGCGCTTCGCGCTCCTCGCAATGACAAAAGCGGCGTTCCGCGCTCCTGCAATAACAAGGATTCCGCGGAACCGTCCCTCTGACAACACTGTCGCGCGTTCCCCTGTTTCCACTGTTGAAAGTTTTTGAAAAGGGTTTGGGGAAAA
>JAISFM010000210.1 GCA_031263605.1 Clostridiales bacterium
GATATACTGTGTCAAGTGTTTTAATTCGGATTTTTTTGGAAACCGCCCCGCCGACGGGCGTTACACTGTCCGCTTTTAGTAGGTGGGGGATTTCTCGGCTTCGATCAAATCATGACAGGACAATTCACAATGCACAATGCACAATTCACAATTTCGGTTGAGTTTATTCACTCACGGCATGAAGGACATGGGAGGCGCGTTCGGATTGACGGGGGTAAGCGCGTGGGCGTTCCTCTGTTTGGTAGAGATTGCCGCGTCGCGCTTCGCGCTCCTCGCAATGACCCGGCGGAGCGTTCGCGCTCCTGTTTGCTCATGACAAATGCCAAAAGCGCAACCACCCCGCCGCCGTTGGCGGCACCCCTCCGTTGAGGGGAATTTTTTCAGCGGTGGGAGATTTCTCGACTTCGCTCGAAATGACATAATAATGCACAATTCACAATGCACAATGCACAATTATAGTCCACAGTACACAGTGCACAGTCCACAGTTGCGTCGGGGAACATTGCGCGGGCGTTCCTCTGTTTGGTAGAGATTGCCGCGTCGCGCTTCGCGCTCCTCGCAATGACACGCGGGGCGTTCGCGTTCCTACCTGCTCGTGACCAAACGGGGCGTTCGCGTTCCTGTTTGCTCATGACAAATGCCAAAAGCGCAACCACCCCGCCGCCGTTGGCGGCACCCCTCCGTGGGAGGGGAATTTTTTAAATGTCGAAAGTTTTTGAAAGGGGGCGCGGGGGGAAACTTTTTCACAAAGTTTCCCCCCGCTTTCTTTTCCCACTTGCTTTTCCCGTATTCTTTCCCCTCTTTCTTTCCCCTCATTTCCCCTGCCCTTTCCCCGTATTCTTTATTTCAAGTACTTGAAGAAAATCTCGATTAACTTTTCGTACTCTACGGGCTTGGCTATGTGGGCGTTCATGCCGTGGGCTATCGCGCGGTCTATGTCGTCCTTGAACGCGTTCGCCGTCAGGGCTATGATCGGGACCGTCTGCGCGTCGGGGTGGCCGCAGGCGCGGATCGCTTCCGACGCCGCGTAGCCGTCCATCGCCGGCATCTGAATGTCCATCAGGATAATGTCGTAGGTTCCGGGCAAACTCTCGGCAAAGCGTTCGAGCGCGTCCGCGCCGTCCGCCGCCTCGTCGATTTGTACGCCCGTCGGTTCGAGAAGGGACGACACGATCATGCGGTTGATCTCTACGTCGTCCACAAGAAGGACGCGCTTGCCCGCGAATTTGCCCTCCGCGTTCTCTAAAATCTTTTCCTCGCGGGGAATCGGCGCGGACTCCTTTAACCGCAGTTCAAAACTGAACTCGCTGCCCTTGCCCGGCTCGCTGCGCACCGCAATCTTGCCGCCCATCATCTCGACGATCTTGCCGCTGATCGCAAGGCCCAAACCCGTCCCGCCGTACTTGCGCGAGATCGTGCGGTCGCCCTGCTCGAAGGGCTTGAAGAGGTTGGAGACGACGCTCTCCTCCATGCCTATGCCGTTGTCGCGCACCGTGAATTTGAACGGCGTCCCGCCTTTGCCCGCCGCCCCCTTTTCGACGCGGAACTCCACGCGCCCCAATTCGGGCGTGAATTTCACCGCGTTGCCCAAGAGGTTGATCAAAACCTGCCGCAGGCGCAGGGAATCCGTCAGGTACGCCGCGCCCGAGAAGTCGTCGAAATGCGTTTCAAAAACGATGCCCTTGATCGCGCAGCGCGGGCGGATCATCGTCGAGACCGTGTCCGCCAGTTCCGCCATGTCCACCGCCTCGTCCACCATCTCGATTTTGCCCGCGTCGATTTTGGACAAATCCAATATGTCGTTCAGCAGGGACAGCAGGTGCTGCGAGGAGTTCTCGATTTGGCGCAGGTGCGCCTTTACGTCGTCCAGCGCGTCGCCGCCGTTTTGAATCTCGCCCAGTTTGCGCTCCACTATGCTCGTGATGCCCATGATCGCGTTCATCGGCGTGCGGATCTCGTGGCTCATGCGCGCCAAAAATTCGCCCTTGTGCTCGTTCGCCTGATTGGCCGCCTCGGTCGCTTGCGCCAGTTCCGTCACGTCGGCCGTGGAGATGATATAGCCGAGTTTCCGGCCGTCCTTGTCGTAGAAATAGCCCGCCTTGCCCTTGACGTAGCGGTCCTCCCAATGGTAAATCTCGGGCTCGCGGTTTTCGTTCAGCGCGAAGATCGGGTCGTACTCGGTATCGGCCGGGTACAGGCCGTAGTCGCGGTAGGGCTTGCCGACTACCTCGTCCAAGGCTTTGCCGTGGTACGACAGCCCCTGCTCGTTCATGTAGATGATGTTCCCGTCCATGTCCGTGATCGAGAGCGGCGTTTTCACGCTGTCCACGATGCCGTCGGCCATGCCGTCGAAGGAGTCGGCCAGTTGCCCGAATTCGTCCTTGACGTCCGCGCGGAAACGGAATTGCCGCTCGCCCGACCGGAACCGCGCCACGCCCCTGTTCAGGCGCGTGATGTTCCCCGTCAAATAGGACGCGAGCCAGAGCGCGACCAATATGACCAGCGTCAATAAGACCAGCGTGATCAGCGTCAAAGTCCACGTGGTGCTGTTCAGCCGCTGCCGGATGGCCGCCTGCGTGCCGTCGGTGTTTTGCGCCAGATCGCCCGCCGTCTCGTCGATCAGGCCGTTCAGTTTGCCCGCCATGTCGGCGGCCGGCTTTTGGAAATCCTCCAGCCCCGCGCCGATCGTGAACATGCCGAAGCCCCGGCGGGTGTGGCCGTTGGCGTCGCTCGGCGCGTAATGCCCCGTGTAGTAGGGGATCGCGGCGGCGGTCGTCAATTTCCACAGGCCGCTCCACAGAATGTAGAACGAGCCGGAGCCGCCGTCCTCGGTCAAATTCATCCACCCCGTGCATTGCGGCGCGTTGTTCAGATAACGCCCGTCCAGCCCCACGAAGCCCGCCTTCGTCAACGCGGGCGCGGGCTTTTTGGAGCGCGACTGCTTCGTGAATCGGGGCTCGGGGCCGTCGCGCAGGCCGGGCTGCGGGTCCATTACAAAGTCGTGCCAATTTATGCCGCTCCCGTAATTCGCGGCGTTGCCTCCCGACCAATCCGCGCCGGAGGCGGGGTCCCAATCCGCGCCCGCCGCTTGCCATTCGTCGTAAATGCGGTCTTCCAGCCACGGGATTTCGGGAAGGCCGGTTTCCGCGTCGAAGCCCACGATCGAGTGGTGGCGCGGGTGGCAGATGCTGCGGCATTGGTAGTCCCAAATGAACGCGTAATTGCCCTCGTAGGCGTCGGACAGTTCCGTATAGCGTTCGGCCGAGGGCGTGAGGTGGTCGGTCAATTCCATGAGGTGGTCGTGGTTGAGGGCGAACGTCACATAGCCCTTCAATTCATTGCCGCCCGCGCCGCCGTAAACCGGCATCGCCCAGCGCACAATCCCCTCGAACCGCTCGCCGAAGGGGTTCTCCGCGCCCGAAAAGGCTTGCTGCGCGGCGGCTTCCATGAAATCCTCCGGACTGCCGCCGCCGATCCCCTGCAAAAGGGTTTGGTTGGGGTGGGACGCGGGCGCGGCTTTCAATACGTCGGGCGTGTACATGCCGATGTAGTTCGTCCCCACGTACGCGCCGATCACGTCCGAGACGAATATCTCGCCTTTTTGCAGGTTCGGCAGGGCTTCCATAAACTCGGATTCGGCTTTGGCGAACGTGTTCGTATAGGTATTGTATAGGGGGTCTTTCTCCGACAAATCCAACAGGGCGGGGTCGAACGTATGCTTTATTTTCGTCGTGCCCGCGCCCGTGACCGCAGCCGCCTCGGGCGCGCCGCCGTTTACGCCCGAAACCGCTTTATTCAAGTCGCTTCCGTACGCGCCCGATACGTCGTCCCGGCGCGTTTCGCCCCACGTGACTTTGATCGCCTCCGCGCCGTCCGAACCGATAAACGCGATTTCGTCGTAGAGCGGGCGGGACTCGTAGACGAGCCCGTCGGGGCCCCGGTAATTGAAGCCGTTCCCCTGCGCGTCCTCCGGGTCGATTTCGTTTTCGCCGTTGTAGTAGTTGTAGCCGCCGCCGCCGCTCGGGTCGTAGGGGTCGTGGGCGGACGGGGCCGGCCGCTCGGCGGCTTCCCAAATCTGGACGCCCTGCCCGTTCTTTCCCAAAACCCAGTCGCCCTGCGCGACCACGTCGGCGCGCTGCGAGCGAATGAAATTGGCGTAGACCTCGGCGGCCGCGCCCGGGTCGGCGGCCGCGTCGAAGGCGGACAGGAACCGGACGTCGTCGTCCCGGTCGTAGAGGAATTTGGCGACGGCGCGGGCCGCGTCGGTCGTCATGCGCTCGATGTTTTCGCGCGCGCTCGCGGTCAGGGCTTTTTTGGAGTCCTCCTCCGCCACGTCGCCCGCGTTCCGCAGCGAGGCGTTGACGTTGCCTTCCAGCAAGCGCGTGCGGTCGGTCAAGGCCACGCCCATCATCGAAAACTGCGCCCACGCGATCACCGCGATCAGAATGATCGGTATGACCTTGACCGTTAGGAATATCGTCACCAGTTTCGACCTCATGCCCATGCCGAGGCGCACGAAAAAGCGGTCGAGTCGTTTCCCGACCGCGCGCCCGTCCTTGGCCGTTTTGCCGTTTCCTTTATCCTTTTTGCCCATCTGTTTACCTGTCCTCCGATATGTAGCCTTGATTTTTTTTTGGGTGGGGGCGCGCCGCGCGTTCGGGTGGTTGTTTGGGGGAGCGCGGGGCGCGTTCGGGTTGGTTGTTTGGGGGGACGCGAGGCGCGTTCGGTTTGGTTGTTTGCGGAGCGCGCAGCGCGTTCGGGTGGGGTGTTTTTGGGGGCGCGCCGCGCGTTCGGGCGCGAGCGTTCGGGGCGCAAGCGGTTTGGCGGGCTGGTGGGAATTGCGTTTGAACACCCACTGCACCGGAAACGGCCCCGTTGGTCGCGTCCAAAGTCACGCGGCCGCCCTCGATGCCCTTGCCGCCGCTCAAATTCAAGTAGACGACCCTGTGGCTATTATAAATATACACCCGATAGACTAAATTGTCAATGATTTTGCGCCGGTGCGCTTTGTCGGCAGGGTCGCCCCGCAGCAGTTCCCCTATGAAAACAAGCAAATCCTCCTTGGTGACCTTGT
>JAISFM010000257.1 GCA_031263605.1 Clostridiales bacterium
TCCTCGCAATGACATGCGGCTACGCTATTCCACTCCCATAACGCGGGGCGGCGGCATGTTAATTGAGAATTGAAAATTGAAAAGTTGTTGACCTGTCGAACAAGAAACTTTTAGTATGCTGTATGTTTCAATCCCATGAGCGGAAATATTTTGGCGAGGACGCTTAAATCCTTCAATTGTCAATTTTCAACATTCACTTCACAATTCCGCTCCCGCAGTCCCCCGCCTTGCCGTCCGCGCGCCCGCCGCCCGATTTTGGGCAGTGTTCGCAGTTGCAGCCGCAACTGCTTTTGCCTTTTTTACGGTCGCGCGCCAACTTCGCGACGGCAAACGCGACCAACCCCGCCACCGCGAGGCCGATTAAAAGCGTGCCCCAATTTTGCGCTATCCATGCGAACATTTTTTATCTTTCCTTTTTTTAACGATACATGATAAATTAATGATTAATGATTAATTGCGGTCGGGTTTTTATTTAGCGCGCTTTTGCGCCCCCGTCCGCAAGCGCAACCACCCCGTCCGCTCACTCGTTCGCGTCCACCCCTCCGAGGGAGGGGAATTTTTTAGGGGAATTTTTTAAAGGTGGAGGATTTCTCGGCTTCACTCGCTCCGCTCGTTTCGGTCGAGACGACATAGGGGCGCGCGCGTTCCGCTGCAATGGGAAGTGTACAAATAGTGATTAGTGGTTAGTGTATAAGGCGCGTTTCGTGTTTTGTAGAGATTGCCGCGTCGCGCTTCGCGCTCCTCGCAATGACATGCCGTGTTTATGTTCCACGCTGTTTGTCCACTCCCCTGCAATGACAAATGTTGAAAGTTTTTGAAAGGGTCGCGGGGAAAACTTTTTTCAAAAAGTTTTCCCCGCAAAACGCGCTATACAATTCCCTGCGGAACGCGCCCTATAACCCCGACCGGTACGCTTTACTCGCCGTTCGCGGCTTTCTTTTTAAAGCGGCCTTTAACGGAGTTCCACGCGCGTTTGAAACTGAATTGCGCGGGGCGGAACAGCAGGAACAGGAACGCGCCGAGCAGCAGGATCGCCGCCGCCGTGCCGAACCCGAAAGCCCCGTGCGCGAACAGCATACCGAATTGGTAAACGCACAAGGCCACGATATAGGCGAACACGCATTGATAGCCGATTGCGATCCAAAACCATTTGCGGCTGTTCATTTCGCGCCGAATCGCGCCCATCGCCGCGAAACAGGGCGCGCACAGCAGGTTGAACACGAGGAACGAAAACGCCGCCAGCATGGTAAAGTCCGCGGCAAGCGCGGCCCAAACCTCCGCGCCGTCCTCCGCCACTTCGGCGAAGCCGTACAGAATGCCGAACGTGCCGACGACGTTTTCCTTGGCCATCAAGCCGGTGAGCGCGGCGACGGCGCCTTTCCATGTGCCCCAACCCAACGGCGCGAACAGCCACGCTATGCCGCTGCCGAACGCGGCCAGCATACTGTCCTCCATATCGACCATGCCGAAGGCTTCGCCGGACGCCCAGCCGAAACTCGACGTGAACCACACGACGATCGTGGCCAATAAAATCAGCGTCCCCGCCTTTTTGACGAACGACCAAGCCCGCTCCCACATGCTGCGCAGGGTCGTGCCGACGGTTGGGCGGTGATAGGCGGGCAGTTCCATGACGAACGGGGAGGGGTCGCCCGCGAAAATCTTCGTCTTCTTTAACATAATGCCCGTGCAAATGATCGCCGCCATGCCGATAAAGTACGCGGTCGGGCCGATCCACCACGCGCCGCCGAACAGCGCGCCCGCAATCAGCGCGATGATCGGCAGTTTCGCGCTGCACGGAATAAACGTCGTGGTCATGATCGTCATGCGCCTGTCGCGCTCGCTTTCAATCGTGCGCGACGCCATGAGCCCCGGCACGCCGCACCCCGTGCCGATCAGGATCGGGATAAAGGATTTCCCCGACAGGCCGAACCTTCGGAAAATCCTGTCCATAATAAAGGCGACGCGCGCCATATAGCCGCACCCTTCCAACAGCGCGAGGAACAGGAACAAAATCAGCATTTGCGGCACGAAGCCCAGCACCGCGCCCACGCCCGCGACAATCCCGTCCACAATCAGCCCTTGCAGCCAATCGGCGCAGTTCATCAGTTCCAACAGCCGCGTCAGCAGCACGGGTATGCCCGGCACCCATGCGCCGTATTCGGCGGGGTCGGGCTCCTCGCCGGCCAGCGCGGCCAACGCGCCCTCGAAATCCCCGACGGCCACGGGGACGGGCCCGTCCTCCGATTCAACTTCGGCGGAAACGCCCGCGCCGTTCGCGCTTTCGATAAATTCGTCAATCGCTTCGCCGTCGGTTTCGCCGCCGTCCACCGCTTCCCGCGCCGCGCCCGTGTCGATTCCCGCCGCGTCCGCCGCGTCGAAAAAGGCGGCTATTTTAGCGTCGGCCTCCTCTTGCGCCGCTTCGTAAGCCTCGCCCGCCCGCTCGTATTTGGCCGCGCCGATGCCGAGGAAATGCCAGCCGTCGCCGAACAGGCCGTCGTTCGTCCAGTCGGTGACCAACGTCCCGACGGTGCTGACCGCGATGAAGTACACCAAAAAGATGACGGCCGCGAAGATCGGCAGCGCGAGCCAGCGGTTGGTCACGACCTTGTCGATTTTGTCGGAAACCGTCGCCTTGCCCTTGTTCTTGCGCGTATAGCAGCCCTTTATGACCTTGTCTATGTAGGTATACCGTTCGGCGGTGACGATGCTCCCGCTGTCGTCCTCCAATTCAGCCTCGCAGTCCTTGATGTCGCCCTCGATGTGGTCGAGTTTTTCCCGCGCGATATTCAGTTTCTCGATGATTTTTTGGTCGCGCTCGAACAGTTTGACCGCGTACCAGCGTTGCCTTTCCTCCGGCAAATCGTGCAGGGCGACTTCCTCGATATGCGCGAGGGCGTGCTCGACGCCGCCCGAAAATTTATGCTTCGGCACGGTTTTCGCGCCGCCCGCCGCTTGGACGGCCGCTTGCGCCGCTTCCGTAACGCCCGCGCCTTTCAGCGCGGAGATTTCCACGACGCGGCAGCCCAATTCCTTGGCGAGGCGTTCGGAGTCGATTTTGTCGCCGTTCTTGTTCACGACGTCCATCATGTTGACCGCGACTACGACGGGGATGCCCAACTCGGTCAACTGCGTCGTCAGGTACAAATTGCGCTCCAAGTTCGTCCCGTCCACAATGTTCAAAACCGCGTCGGGCTTCTCGTCGATCAGGTAGTTGCGGGTGATGACCTCTTCCAACGTGTACGGCGACAGCGAGTAAATGCCGGGCAAGTCCGTTACCGTCACGTCCTTGTGCCCCTTTAACTTGCCCTCTTTCTTTTCCACGGTGACGCCCGGCCAGTTCCCCACGTATTGGTTGGAGCCGGTCAAGGCGTTGAACAGCGTCGTCTTGCCGCTGTTCGGGTTGCCCGCTAACGCGATTTTGATCATAGTTTCCTTTCTCCGTTTTAAATTTGTTTGGGGTTTGGAATTGGGATTGGGTTGGGGTTGGGTTGTTAGGATTTCGGGGGCGAGAAAAACTTTTTATAAAAAGTCTTTCTCGCGCTCTTTTCAAAAATTTTTCACAGGGTATGCCCTCGACACAAGTAACCGCTGTATTAGGGAGTATCCCAACCGCGTTGTTCATGAACACGGCATGTCATTGCGAGGAGGGCGCGTAAAGCGTCCGACGCGGCAATCTCTATATAAAAAGGCGCGTTTCGTGTTTGGTAGAGATTGTCGCGTCGCGCTTCGCGCTCCTCGCAATGACTTGTAGCAACGCTGTTTGTACAACCCGCTCCCCGGTCAAAGTGCCCATTTGACAACAACATACCCATGAAACTTTTTTTAAGCCCGAGGGCTTAAAAACGGCAAAAGGGTACCCTTTCGCGGCCGTGTCCCCCGTTCCCGATAAACGGACAGGTACACCAAAGTTGTTTCGCGATATAATTAGCCTATGCTAATTTCAGCCGCAAAAAATACGGGGCGGCTCCCCCGCCGAAAATTGAAAATTGAAAGTTGAAAAGTTAAGGATTAAGCGTTTGCGCTAAAATGCTTCCGCTCGGGGGCAAGAAACATATAGCATAACAAAAAGTTTCTTGCGCGACAGGTCAACAACTTCTCAATTCTCAATTTTCAATTCTCAATTTTCAATTCTCAATTTTCAATTCTCAATTTTCAATTCTCAACTTTCCACCTCGATGCTCTCCGCGTCGGCTTTGCGCAAACTCAATTCATAGCCACGCACGGTGACTTCGACGGGGTCGCCGAGGGGCGCGACTTTGCGGACAAAGATTTCCACGCCCTTGGTGATGCCCATGTCCATAATCCTGCGTTTGACCGGCCCCGCCTCGCCGCCGATTTTGACGGCGCGGACGGTTTCGCCCGATTTTACTTCTTTTAAGGTTCTCATGCTGCTCCTATCCTTTCAGACCATAATTTTGGCGGCCATTTCGCGGTTGATCGCGATGCGCGATTCCTTGACGCCGACGATCATGTTGCCGGCGATTTCCGCGACGACCGTCACCAAACTGCCGGGCACAAAACCCAACGTTCCCAAAAATTTTCGGGTTTCCTCTTTTCCGCCGACCTTTTTCACGGAATTTTGTTCGCCCGTTTTCGCCATCGTCAAAGGCATCACCGCCGTCTCCTTCCGATTCCAATAAAAGTAAGCCACTGCTAACCATATGCCTTAAAAAATAGTTAGCCTTAACTAACGATTATTGTACCACATTCTTAACCCATTTGTCAACTGTTTTTCACAAGATTTTTTTCTGATGGGAAAAAATGTCCATGAAAGGGGAGTGCCCAAACAAACAGCGTTGCTGCCGGTCATTAGACGTGCAGCGAAATGAATACGCGGTCATTGCGAGGAGCGCGAACGCCCCGCGTGTCATTGCGAGGAGCGCAGATCGCGCGACGCGGCAATCTCTACCAAACACGAAACGCGCCTTTTTATATAGAGATTGCCGCGTCGCGCGTTCCGCGCTCCTCGCAATGACCCCGGCCGTGTTTATGAGCAATGCGGTTTGTACACGCCCATGAAAATGAATCATTTATTTTTTAGGGCAAATTTTTTAAGCAAGAGGTAGGAAACCGACGCGAGCGCAAAAACGGCGTTCAACACGGTTAAAACGATAAAAAAAGCGATTGCGCCCCGCGCGGGAAACGCGCCGCCGTTCCGATACGAGGCGAATTTGACCGCCGCAAAAACAAGGCCGGCCAAATCGGCGGCGAACAACGCCGCCGCGAAACCGCAAAACATCCAAAAAATAACGTCTTTTTTCATTTTTATTTTTTATTCCCAAACATGACAGGACAGTCCACAGTCCACAGTTAAGGACAGAGCACTATGCGCATTCGGATTGACAGGACAGTCCACAGTGCACAGTCCACAGTCCACAGTTAAGGACAAAGTACTATGCGCATTCGGATTGACAACTTTGCGCAATCGGATTGACAGGGAGTGAACAATCCGCATTGCTACCGGTCATTGCGAGGAGCGCGAAGCGCGACGCGGCAATCTCTACCGAACACGAAACGCACCTTTTTATATAGAGATTGCCGCGTCGCGCGTTCCGCGCTCCTC
>JAISFM010000263.1 GCA_031263605.1 Clostridiales bacterium
ATGTTATAATAGTACTATGAATATTTGGCACGACATCAAAAAAGAGCGCATCGCCGAGGACAGGTTTTTGGCGGTTATCGAGATACCGAAGGGCGGCAAGAAAAAATACGAACTCGACAAGGAAACGGGTTTGTTGATTTTAGACCGCATTCTGTATACGTCCACGCATTACCCCGCGAACTACGGTTTTATCCCGCGCACGCTGGCCGAGGACGGCGACCCGTTGGACGTGCTGGTGCTGTGCAGCGAGAGTTTAGAGGGGCTGACGACCGTGGAATGCTATCCGATAGGCGCGGTGCGCATGACGGACGGCGCGGACAGCGACGATAAATTGATAGCCATTCCTTTCAAGGACCCGACGTGGAATTTCTACAAGGACATCGGGGAACTGCCGCCGCATATTTTGGACGAAATCATGCATTTCTTTTCCGTCTATAAACAACTTGAACACACGGATACCGGCAACTTGAAAATTTTAAGCAAGGACGACGCGCGGCAAATTATGCGCGCGTCGATCGTTGCGTACGACAAGCGTTTTGTAATTGAGAATTGAGAAGTGTCGGATGCTGACGCAAATTGAAACTTTGGATTAGACTTGTTGCGAAATACGACGCGGACGCTATGCGGGGCTTTACAGTGTGTAATGCGGGTAAAAATCTCTCGCCTATCGTCTCGCGTCTTCATTTCGCAACAAGTCTGTTGCTTTACGTTTCCGGGAGTGTACAAACTGCGTTGCGCGTAAACACGGCTCGTCATTGCGAGGAGCGAACGCAGTGAGCGACGAAGCAATCTCTATATAAAAAGGCACGTATCGTGTTTTGTAGAGATTGCCGCGTCGCGCTCCTCGCAATAGACTTGTAGCGAAATTAACTTGCGGCTGCTTTGCGCGTCTTTTTGTGGCAAACTTTGATAAAAATTTCGATAGTAGCGTTGCTACAATCATCAATTTTTATCTTTGTTTGCCGCAAAAATCCATCGCAATTCCGCTCGCCTTTTAATTCCGCTACAAGTCTAATGACCCCGTAGCAACGCTATTTGTTCACTCCCGCGTTTCTTACCCGCAATCGGCGGCATTTTAGCGCGAACTCTTATCCTTAACTTCTCAATTCTCACTTCTCACTTCATCCCCCCTCTCCGTATCCTTGACAAGCCCCTCGAAATAGTATATGCTATTGGGCATGGATACGGTTAAATTCGGTAAAATCAAGGAACGCAAAACGTGGGGGGAAGCGGCGGCGCGGATTGCGGCGGAATTGGAATACGCCGCGGAGGTTTCCCGAACGGAAGGCGGCAAGTACGACGCGCTGATCGATCGGGCGGCGAGCCTTGTGTGCGAGGCGATGGAGCGCGAGGGCGCGATTACGTTCGCCGCCGTCGCCGCCGCCGAAAAAGCGTTGTCGCCAATGAGCGCGGCCTGCAAAGCGGTGGAAATTTTATGCGTCGCCCACGCGCATATCGACATGAATTGGCTGTGGCCGCTGGACGAAACCGTGGACGTGACGCTTTCGACGTTCCGCACCATGCTGGCCTTCTTGCGCGAATACCCCGAGTTCACTTTTTCCCAAAGCCAAGCGTCCGTGTACGAGTTGGTGGAAAAGCACGACCCCGCCATGCTGGACGAAATCAAAAAATACGTTCGGGAAGGCCGCTGGGAAATCACCGCGTCCGCGTGGGTGGAAACCGACAAGAACATGGTCAACGGCGAGGGCCTGTCCCGCCATATCCTCTGCGCGAAAGACTATTTAAAGAAATTATTCGGCTTAAAAGACGACGGTTTTTTGATCGACTTCGAGCCGGACACGTTCGGGCACAACGCCAACGTGCCCGAAATCCTCAACCACAGCGGCGTTAAATACTATTACCACTGCCGCGGCCATGTCGTGCCCGCGCTCTACCGGTGGGAATCGCCGAGCGGCAAAAGCGTGCTGGCCTATTGCGAGCCCTATTGGTACAACGCCGCGTTCGACGCGGACGGGATCATGCGGTCGCCCGCGCTTGCGGCGCAATACGGGCTGAAAAAACTGCTGAAAGTCTACGGCGTGGGCGACCACGGCGGCGGCGCGACGCGGCGCGACGTCGAACGCATTCGCGATATGCGCGCGTGGCCGATCATGCCGTCCTTTAAATTTTCCACGTACCGCGAATTTTTCACGTACGCCGACAAACACGCGCAAAATTTGCCGACCGTCAAGGAGGAACTCAATTTCGCGTTCAACGGCTGCTATACGAGCCAAAGCCGCATCAAACAGGCCAACCGCTTCGGCGAGCGTGCGTTTCGGGAAACCGAGAAGTTGGCGGCGTTCACCGACGCGATGGGCTTGGCCAAAACCGACAAAAGCGCGTTGCAATCCGCGTGGCGCAAGCACCTGTTCAACCATTTTCACGATATTCTGCCCGGCTCGGGCGTTACGGCTACCCGCGAGTACGCGATGGGGCGGGCGCAGGAGCGCAACGCGGTTTTAGGCGTCGTCAAAACCCGGTCGCTGCTCGCGTTGGCGGGCAACCTGTCCAAACGCCCCGAGGGTTTGGCCGCCGAGCCGCTGTCGTCCGCCGAGGGCGCGGGCGCGGGCTTTGCGGCCGGCAAAGGCGTTTACGCGGGCGCGGCGGGCGGGGGCGCGTCGCGCGCGTACCTGCTGTACAACAACACCGCGGCGGCGCGGGAGTTTGTGACGGAAGTGGCCTTGTGGGATTTCGATTGCCCCGCCGAGCAACTCGCCGTGCGGGATTTCGAGGGCGCGGCGTTGGCGTTCGAGGTTGTGGACGCCGTCCCGCAGCACTATTGGGGGCATACGTTCCGGCGGATCGACGTCAAATGCGCGTTGCCGCCCAACGGGTACCGCGCGATCGCGGTTTCCGGCGACGGCGCGCCCAAAGCCGGCCGCCCCGCGTTCGACGACCCGACGGGCGATTGGCGGCAGCACGTCGAGGACGGTTATATTTTGGAAAACGCCCTTATTCGCGCCGAATTTGACCGGCGCACGGCCGCCCTGCTGCGCTTGACCGACAAACGCGCGGGGAATAGTATTGTGGAGGACGGCGGCCGTCCCGCGGGCTATTTTAAGTACGTCGCCGAGGACGCGTCCAAGGGCATGACCGCATGGGTCTGCGGGCACATTATGAAAGAGGAGCCGCTGGTCTCGGGCGCGAAAATCCTGCACCGCGAATACAAAAAAGGCGGCCTTCACCAACGGTTTAAATATACGCAGAAATTCGGCGCGTCCGCGTTGGACGTGACCGTTTCGTTGCGGGACGGCTGCGACTTTTTGGATTATCAAGTTAACATAGACTTCCGCGAGTTCGGCGTTCCGGGCGAGGCGACGCCCTCGCTGCTGTTCGCGGTCAAGGCCGGCGGGGGAGCGCGTTGGTTGTGCGACGTGCCCTACGGTTTGGCCGAGCGCGCGCCGGCGGACGAGGATCGGCCCGCGCTGTCCTTTGCCTGCGCCGTTTCGGAACGGGGCGCGGCCGTCCTGTCCACGGATTCCAAATACGGCTTCCGTTATACCGGCGGGGAGTTGTCGGTCAATTTGATTCGCGCGTCATCCGATCCCGACAGAACGCCGGAGATAGGCGGCCATGAATATCATATTTGCGTGGGCGCGCATACCTTTACGACCGCCAAAGACTTACTGGAAAAGGCCGAAACGTATTACAAGCCCGTGGACGCAATTTCGGTCGCGCCGGGCGCGGGGGGCAATCTGCCGCCCGCCGATTCGCTGTTCACACACAAGGGCGGCGCGGTGTTGTCCGCTGTCAAGCCCGCCGAGGACGGCGACGGCTTGATTTTCCGTTTCTACGAGGCGGAGGGCAAGGCCTGCAAGAACACGCTGGAATTTTCAAAAAACGTGGGCAAGGTTTCGGCCCTTTGCCTTTGCGACGGTTGCGAGAACGCTCTCGCGCCGTTGCCCGTTGCCGGCGGCCGCGCGGAATTTGAAACGCCCGCGTACAGCGTGGTCACGCTGCGGGTCAAATTAGAGCCGCGGTAGGCTTTTAGCGGAATTAACTTGCGGCGGGGTGGTTTGCGGGGGAAACTTTTTCCGAAAAAGTTTCCCCCGAGCCCTTTTAAAAAACTTTAATCTGTTGTCCCGTTGTCATTTATTTGTCATTGCGAGAAGCGCGAATGCCCCGCGTGTCATTAGACTTGCAGCGAAATGAATACGGAGTCATTGCGAGGAGCGCGAAGCGCGACGCGGCAATCCCTACCGAACAGAGGAACGCTCGCGCCTCTCTCTTTTGTCATTCTTTCCGT
>JAISFM010000270.1 GCA_031263605.1 Clostridiales bacterium
GCGGGCCGGACGGAAAAAACCGAGGGCGCGAAAACGTCCGTCACGCTGGACTTCCGCGCCCCCGACGGCAAGTTGACGGTCACGGCCGAATGCGCCGTGTACCGCGATTACGACGCTTATGAATGGACGGTTTGGTTTGCGAACGCCGATCAATCGAATACCGCCGTATTGTCGGATATTTGGGCGGCGGATATGAAATTCGCAGGGGCGAATCCCGTCTTGAAAGGGAATTACGGCGACCACGCCGCGACCTATACGCCCTTTACGAGGGATTTGGCGCAAGAAACGGCGGTGTTGGAGGGTACGAGCGGCAGGGCCACTCAACAGTGGATGCCTTACTTCAATATCGAAACGGACGCGGGCGGCGTAATGGCGGCGATAGGCTGGCCGGGCACGTGGAAAGCGGAATTTTCCCGCGACGGGGACGCGGTGCGGTATCTCGGCGCGGGTACGACGGGCTTTGCGGCGTATTTGGAGCCCGGCGAAAGGGCGCGCACGCCCCTGATGGCGTTCGTGCGGTACTTCGAGCGCGACGAGGATCTGGCGACCAACAAATGGCGCAGATGGTATATCGACTGCAACATGCCGTACGAGGAAGCGGGTTCGGCGGAAAAGGTCCAACCCATGGCCAGCGTCGCTTTTTTGAGCGACACGCCGAAGGGCTGGTACACGGGCGGCAGCGAGTTCGAGGATTCCACCACGTGGCGGGCCTCCTACGAGACGGTCAAGGCGCAGGGCTTGAAATTCGATTACCATTGGTTCGACGCGGGCTGGTATGTGGACAGCGCGGGGAATTCCCTGCCCGATTCGTGGGCGGCGACGGGAACATGGGAATTGGATTCCAAAAAATGGCCGGGCGACACGTTCAAAGAGTATACGAGTACGATGAGCGAGGGCCTCGGCACGAAAAGCATGTTATGGTTCGAGCCGGAGCGCATCAACGCCAACCCCCGCGCCCTCGAACTCAATTTCGGTTTCAAGCCGCAATGGCTGCTGCCGCAAATGTCGGGTCAGTATTTGGCGGACTATACGCAGTCCGAATGCGTGAATTGGGTGTTCGGCCGCATAAAGGCGGCGATGGAGAAATGCGGGATTTCCCTATACCGCGAGGACTTCAACACCAACCCTGTCTACGCTTTTCGGGCGGGCGACGCGTTAAGGGGCGGAGCGGGGCGCGAGGGGATTACGGAAAACCTTTATTATCAAGGGCATTTCGATCTTTGGGACCGCGTTATCGCGTGGTGCGCCGAAACGGGCAGGAGCACGTTTATCGATGTCAGCGCGTCGGGCGGCAACCGCAACGATTTGGAGACCCTGCGCCGCGCCGTACCGCTGTTCAGGAGCGACAGCGACATCACCTTCAACGTGCCGTTCGCCCTCTCGAAGGTCAACGCGCTGAACAAATGGCTGCCGTTCGGCGGGCTGCTTTTCGGACGCTTATCGGAAACGAACGACACGAACCCCCGGGACAAATACCAGTGGCGCGCCGCCTATTCGACCCACATAGCGGTGTGCCTGCAATTCCAAAAATTGACCCCGGAAACGTGGGAACTCCTGCGTTGGGGCTTGGAGGAATTCAACCGGTTTAAACCCTATTTGTACTATGATTTTTACGAATTGACGGATTGGAAGCCTCTTTTTGACAAAAAGCAATGGGTTTCGCGGCTCTATTTCGATTCCGCGTCCGGCAAAGGCGCGTGGCAGACATTCCGTCTGCCGGATTCCCCCGAAGCCCGGAAAAAGATCGTCGTGCGCGGCGTGGACCCCGACAAATGGTACCGCCTGACCGACCCCGACAACCTGAACGGCGCAGCCCGCGTCAAGGGCAGCGAGTTGCTGGCCGGCTACGACCTCTATCTGCCGGCGGCGCGCACGGCCTCCCTGATCTGGATCGACCCGGCGTAGGCTTGACCTGAACCGATCCGGTATAAACTTAATCCGAACCGATCCGGCGTAAACTTAATCCGGATCGGTTCGGCGTAGGCTTGCATTTGAAAGTTTCGGACGCCGGCGCAAATCGGAATGTTTGCTTGCGCTCTATGCCGCTTGCCTATTGAAAACATATAAGCGCAATCTTTTATCCGATGATTTTCAACTTTCAACTTTAATCGGTTGGGATTATTTTAGCGGATAGCGGCGGCCGAGGGCTTTGCGCGGGCGTTCCCCTGTTTTTCGGTAAGGCTTCTTCACGTTAAACAGAACAGACAGCACGCGCAAAGACTTCGGCCGCCGCTAACCACTAAGCCATGGGATAAAATCATAGAGGGTGAAGTATTAAGAGATTAGATAGGTGTCGGCCATAGAAATAACGATGCGGGGTGCAAAAGACTCTTAATACGTCGTTAGAACCTATGACCGCCGCTATCTAATAATAAAAGAGGATACGAAATTTTCATGAAACAATAGTAAAACGATGGAAAGCGGCAAATACGGATATATAGAATTTATAGATAAGCGGAAATTGGCAAATGACGGTTGGGATGATGAAATTGTGCCGGAGATCCGTAAGCCCTCTCCCGCCGAGCGCGAGGAGATTATTTTGAATCTTATCCGCGACAATAGCGGGAAAGCGATACGGGTCGGCAGAATAGCGCGGCTGCTTGCCGTAACGGGACGAACGGTACAAGGGCATTT
>JAISFM010000276.1 GCA_031263605.1 Clostridiales bacterium
TCGCCGGCAAGTTCGTACGTCACGGCGAGCGGCGCGCCGTTATAACTTTGGCTCAAACCGTTCCATGTCACGCCTTTGCCTGTACGCGCGTTGATCCGGTATGTCGCCGTCGCGCCGCCTTTAAAGTTGGGATCGGTGACCTCAAACTTGACCGTGTACTCGCCCTTTTCCGTCGGCGCGGTTGCCGGGGGCAACGGGTCTGTATCCCCTTTGACCGTGTACGTTATGCGCACGTCGGACTTGTCCGGCAAGGGGGCGGAGCCGCTCAACTCGAAATCGGGGACTATTTCCTCGGTATATTCAAAATACTTGTCGCCGACATTGATTGTAACGTTCTTTTTTTGAATGGTCAGTTTGCCCTCTATCGTTTCGTCCGACGCGTTCGCCACATGGACGACAGCGCGCAAATCATATTCTCCCGCATCGACGGGCGGTTGGGAACTGCCGTCATACGTGACCGTGTACGCCCCGTAATAGTCGTGACTGCCCAAACCATTCACCGTGACCGCTTTCGGCGTCCCGTCGTAAACGACATTCGTATTCGCGAATTGCAAGTCTTTCTCGGCATCGGCGCGGATTGCAAATTCAACGGAACATTCGCCGCTGTAATTTTGGGCGGCAATCTTGTATCGAACCGTATAAATTCCCGGTTGCTCGGGCTTGTCGGCGGTGAACAACTCGCCGTCGCCGACGGCGTACTCCACATCGACGTTTTCAACGCCCACACCTTCGGGCAATGCCGAAGGGTTTAACCATTGCGCGGGGTCGAAAACCATGCCGGGAACAAACCGCCCGTCCGGCGCGGTCACGGTCAAATTTTCAATCTGCTTTTTAAGAATGATAAAGGGGATCTCGACGTCGCCGGAATAGCCGTCTTCGGCCACCTCCGCGCGGACCCGATAATTTCCGGCGTTTACGGGCTGTTCCGGCAAAGCCGCGCCGTCCTCCGCCAGATAAGCAACCTCATAGGCTACGTTTTCGCCGCCCGTGGAAACGGCGATCACGCGCTCCACGCCGCTGTACTCGAATTCGAGTTTGCCGTCGGCCGCCTCGCTGAATTCCAACGCGACCCGAACGGTCCGATCCTGTACGCCGCCGCCGCCGCACGCCGCCGTAAACAGCAGCAACAGAGACAATACAAAAGCAATGACGCGCTTTTGCGTTCCTTTCATGTTCGTTTCTCCTTAACCGATATATAAATCCGTCGGGCTTGTCCGGAAATGATCCGCGTTTTTTTAACGGGCCTTGTTTGCGCCTATTTTCCGCAATAAAACGCGTCCGTAACGCTGCTACGCCCACGTTTCATTGCGAAATATATACGCAAAAATCCCACGCTAAAAATTCCGCATCTCATTTCCGGACAAGCCTATTTCAAGCGCGGGCGGCGAATAAAATAAAATGCCGCCCACGCTGAAACGCTAATTGAATTTTTGCTCTTCGCGGCATAAAATGTCGCGAAATAAACAAGGGTACCCTTGTTTGTCGTTTTCGATTGTGTATAGTTTAACCTATATGCGAGGTATTGTCAAGCGTTTGTTGCCCATTGGGAGTGGACAAATAGCGGAAAAACAACGTTGAATGCAAACTCGGCTTGTCATTGCGAGGAGCGCGAAGCGCGACGAAGCAATCTCTACAAAACACGAAACGCGCCTTTTTATATAGAGATTGCCGCGTCGCGCGTTCCGCGCTCCTCGCAATGACCCCGTAGCAACGCTATTTGTCCACTCCCTTGCCCATGCGGAAATGGACAAATAGCGGAAAAACAACGTTGAATACAAACTCGGCTTGTCATTGCGAGGAGCGCGAAGCGCGACGCGGCAATCTCTGCAAAACACGAAACGCGCCTTTTTATATTGAGATTGCCACGTCGGACGCTTTACGCGTCCTCCTCGCAATGACCGGCAACAACACTATTGACACAGGCTTTATAACAGTTGCGCGATAATCGAATTCATCACATAAAATTTATCCGGCGCGACGGCAAGGCGCGCCCCGTTCAAAATGAGGAAACCTTTTTTGATTAGATCCAAAACGGTCGGTTCGGACAAGAGGTCGCGGCCATAGGCTTGTTTCAACAATTGCGCGTCAATCCCCCGTTCGGTTCGCAAATTCAGCATGATTGCGTCGTTTAAACCGTCGGCGGGCGTTTGCGGCGTTTTTTGAGTCCGATAATTCAACGAGCGGGAATTGGCGTAACGCGCGCCGCCGTAAAAGGAATGCGCCGCCGCCCCCAACCCCAAATAGTCCCCCATCGTCCAATATTTTAAATTGTGGCGGCACTCAAAGCCCGGGCGGGCAAAATTGGATACTTCGTAACGGCGAAAACCGTTGGCGGTCAAGGTATCGTAAACTAAATCGTATTGATCCGCCGTCGCGTCGTCGTCAGGGAAATTGAGAAGTGGATTTTTACAGCGCACAGTGCACAGTCCGCAGTCCACTTTATAGTCCACAGTGCACAGTGCACAGTCCACAGTTTCGGATTTCTCCTTTATTTGCGCATTGTAAATTCTGCATTCCGCATTGTCCTTTAATTGCGCATTGCGCATTGTGCATTGCGCATTGTCTTTGTCCTTTAACTGTGCACTGTGGACTGTGGACTGTGCCCTGTACAAAGGCGTCCCCTTTTCCAATTTCAAGGCGTAAGCGGAAATGTGCGGAATGTTTTGTTTATGCAGAAGTTTCAGAGTATCCTCAACGCGCCGCAGGGTTTGCCCCGGCAAGCCCAACATGACGTCCGCGCCGATGTTTTCAAAACCCGCCGCGCGCAAATTTTCAATAGCCCGCAAATAATCCGATACGGTATGTACCCGCCCTAAAATTTTCAACAGGCCGTCGTCCGCCGCTTGCAGGCCGACCGAAATGCGGTTAACGCCGACGGCTTTCAATTCATGCGCTTTTTCAAGTGTCAAGGATTCGGGGTTCGCCTCCGAAGTGATTTCGGGCGAGGATACCGAAAAGTTATCCGAAACCGCGCGAAGTATTCCGAAAATCGCGCTTTCATAGAGTACCGTAGGGGTTCCGCCGCCAAAATAAACCGTATCGACGGTACGGTTTTGAAACCGCGGGGCGTATTTTTGAATGTCGCGGCAAAGGCGTTCGACGTAAGTCCGCATGTCGGTTTCACGATTGCAGCACGGCAAGGAATAGAAATCGCAGTAGGCGCATTTCGATACGCAGAACGGGATATGAATATAGATACCGAGGGGGGGTTTAATCATTGCATTTTTTTACGGTTGGGATTTTTCACATCAATTGAATGACAGGGCTTTGGGCGCAATCGGTTGAGATTCCTCACTCACGGAATGAATGACAGAGGTTGCCGCATTCGGAATGGCAACTTTTTGCAACCGCCCCGCCGCCATAGGCGGCACCCCTCCGAAGGAGAGGAATTTTTTAAAGGTTGTTGAAAGTTTTTGAAAGGGGCGCGGGGAAAACTTTTTTCAAAAAGTTTTCCCCGCGCAGCGGCGCAATACCACCCCGACCGACACTATTCCCTATTCCCTTTTAACGCTAATCGTTGTCCAATTTCAAAATCGACATAAAGGCTTCGCTGGGCAATTCGACGCTGCCGATTTGGCGCATACGCTTTTTGCCCTCTTTTTGCTTTTCCAGAAGTTTGCGCTTCCTCGTGATGTCGCCGCCGTAGCATTTGGAAAGCACGTCCTTGCGCATCGCTTTGACGGTCTCGCGGGCGATGATTTTATTGCCGATCGCCGCTTGAATGGGCACCTCGAACATCTGGCGCGGTATGACGTTTTTCAGT
Source organism: Clostridiales bacterium (assembly GCA_031263605.1). GTDB lineage: Bacteria > Bacillota > Clostridia > Christensenellales > DUVY01 > BNZQ01. The sequence continues at coordinate 3,764 of JAISFM010000276.1, forward strand.
TTCTCGGCAATCGCCCGCCCCCGCGCGTAGGCTTTTTCACGGTGCACGATCAAACTCAACGCGTCGCAAATTTCGTTGTTTAAGAGAATGTCCAATTTGACGAGGTCGCTTTCCTTGTAGCCCTTGATTTCGTAATCCAACGAGGCGTAGCCGCGCGTCCGGCTCTTTAAACTGTCGAAAAAGTCGTACACGATTTCATTCAAGGGGATTTCATAGTGCAGTTTGACGCGCGTCTTGTCCAAATACTGCATGTCCGTGTACGTCCCGCGCTTGTCGCGGCAAAGATCCATGATCGCCCCGACGTATTCGGGCGGCGTGTAGACGTCGGCGGACACATAAGGCTCCTCCATCGCCGCGATCTCCGACGGGTCGGGCATGTTGGACGGGTTCGACACGTCCGATATGTCGCCGCTCGTTTTCAAAATCCGATAGGAAACGCTGGGCGCGGTCGTAATTAAATCGAGGTCGAACTCGCGCTCTAAACGCTCCTGAATGATTTCCATGTGCAGCAGGCCCAAAAAACCGCAGCGGAACCCGAAACCCAACGCCGCCGACGATTCGGGGTCGTATTGCAACGCCGCGTCGTTCAAGCGAAGTTTTTCCAAAGCGTCCTTTAAATCGCCGTAGCGGCTGCCGTCCACCGGAAACACCCCCGAAAAGACGACCGGCTGCACCTTTTTATAACCGGGCAGCGGCTCTTTCACCGGATTTTCGGCGTCGGTCACCGTGTCGCCCGGCGCGATTTCCGACACGCTCTTTATACTCGCCGCGACATAGCCGACTTCGCCCACCGAAAGCGACGGCACGGGCAAACTTTTCGGGGAAAACACCCCCACCTCGGTCACCTCGTATTCGTGCCCGGTGGACATGATCCGAATTTTTTTGCCGGGCTTCACCGTCCCGTCCACGACCCGCACCAGCGAAATCGCGCCCTTGAAGTTGTCGTAATAGGAATCGAAAATCAACGCCTTCAACGGCTTATCCGCGTCGCCCGACGGCGGCGGCACGCGCTTGACGATCTGTTCCAGTATGCTCTCCACGTTCAGCCCCGATTTCGCGCTGATGCGAGGCGCGTCCTCGGGCGACGCGGACAGGCCGATGACCTCCTCGATTTCCTTGGCCGTCCGGTCGGGGTCCGCGCTGGGCAAATCGACCTTGTTGATGACCGGCAGGATTTCCAGATTGTTGTCGAGCGCCAAATACACGTTGGCCAGCGTTTGCGCCTCGATGCCTTGCGCGGCGTCCACGACCAGCAGCGCGCCCTCGCAGGCGCGCAAAGAGCGCGACACCTCGTAGGTGAAATCCACGTGCCCGGGCGTGTCGATCAGGTTCAGCGTGTAGATCTTGCCGCCCGACTCGTAGAACATGCGGATCGGGGTCAGTTTGATCGTGATGCCCCGCTCCCGCTCCAAATCCATGCTGTCGAGCAGTTGCGCCTGCAAATCCCGCTTGGCAACCGTGCCGGTCAACTCGATCAGGCGGTCGGCCAACGTCGATTTTCCGTGGTCGATGTGCGCTATAATGCAAAAATTCCGTATCAAATCCATTTTTAATTATTTTGTATCCGAAATATTATACAAAATGCTTGCAAAAAAGTCAATCGTAATGTACAATAGTAGGATAAGTGTTCAAGGTACGCATGAACAAGTTGAAAATTGGATAAGGTAAGAGAGGCACGAGGTTTTCAGGCGGCTTTTAAAAAAGGAAAAACATGGATATTAAAAACAGTTGGCTCGTAAAAAAGCCGATCGCGCATAGGGGCTTGCACAACGACGCGCAGCCCGAAAATTCATTAGGGGCGTTTGAAAACGCCATCAAACACGGCTACCCGATCGAACTCGACGTGCACGCTTTGGACGACGGCACGGTCGTCGTCTTTCACGACGAAAGTCTTTGCCGCATGACCGGCCGTGACGGCTATATCACCAACCTGAAAGCGGACGATTTGAAGGATATCCGCCTCGCTAAAACCGACGCGAAAATTCCCACGTTCGCCGAAACGCTCGAATTTGTCGCCGGCAGGACGCCGATTTTAATCGAAATCAAAAACGACGGCAAAATCGGCACGTTGGAAAAAAGCCTGCACGACCTTGTCAAGCATTACGACGGCGAGTTCGCGGTGCAGTCCTTTAACCCCTATTCGGTGGAGTATTTCAAAAAGAATGCGCCCCATATCCCCCGCGGGCAACTGTCCTGCTTTTTTAAAGGCTCGGATTTGACCCGTTTAAAACGGTATATGCTGAAACGCCTGAAATTCTTTTCCACCGCGCGCCCCGATTTCATCTCCTATCAATTCGGCGATCTGCCCAACCGTTGGGTCTCCCGCCGAAGCGTCCCTGTTTTGGCATGGACAATCCGCAGTTCCGCCGACCTCGAAAGCGTTCAAGAGTATTGCGACAATATCATTTTCGAGGGCATACTGCCGTAAACAGAGTTGTTGCGAAACCTAAATGCGCAGCAACGCTGCTATCCAACGCCTGCCGCATACCAAACATTTGCATTTCCGACTCCCGCAACGATTCTTCCCGTTTCCCTGCTTCAACGTCGCTCCGCCGTTTTTAGTTTCCGTTTATCATAAAAAACTATGTGCCCGTACTTTCTTTCCTTGGCTATCGGCATTCCGCAATACGGACACACAGTCGCGTCCGTATCTCATATCCGCAATGCCCGCGTTCTTCCCATATCCTAATATAGCCTCTATTTATTTTATTGTGAAAATCTCGTACTTTATTTTAATGCGTTCGAGTTTTTTGACGAAAGGTTTAGTCAAAAGGAGTAAGAAAACGATGTTTGAGGCGGCGTATACGATTACCCACGGCAAAGCGGCGGCGACCGCCGCCCAATAGCGGGGCAAGCCAAACGTGCCCTCGGCGGCGAGTACAGTCCAGACGTCCATCAGCATCGAGTAAAGCGCGCCGCCGACAATGCCCGCGACGATCAAGGCCCACCGCTTTTCCATAACGCTGATACGGCCGCCTTCTTTGTCGGGCACGGTAATCTTGGCGGCCAAGCCCGCGAGAAAACCGAGCGCGCCCCACGAAAACATTTGAAACGGCGTCCACGGGCCTTGCCCGAAATAAATGTTGGAGACGATAGCGGACAGCGCGCCTATGATAAAACCCGCCTCGCCGCCCAAGGATATGGCGGCGATAATCACGACGGCGGTGACGGGCTTAAAGCCGGGGAGCGGCGCGAATACAAACCTGCCTAAAACGGAGATGCCCGTCATGACCGCTATCACCATAATCTCGCGGGAGGTCTTTTGCCGCCTCTCGAAGGAAACGAAGAACGGAACGCAAGCGAGGAGCGCGACTGCGGCGGCGATCAGGTTATAACTGCGGTCGCCGAAGGCCCATACGCCCAACGCGAGCAAAAGCGGTATCAGCACAAAGAAAACGACGGGCGTTAAGACCCGTTTCACTTTTTGCCGCCGCGACAGGCTTTTCTCCTGTTCCTCCATGTCACGCCCCCCTGTTCGCCCGGCACAGTTCCACGATTTGCGCGGCCGTCACCGCGCGGTCGTAAAAGCCCCGCGACATACGGCTCGCCGAGGTAGTGTAATAATTATTCTCGGAAAAGAACCGTTCGGGCGTATCGAGCGAAACGATTTTGCCGTCGAAAAACATGGCGCACCTGTCGGCGTATTCGGCGGCAAATTCCACGTCGTGCGTCACCGTGACCACGGTTTTCCCGTTTTTCTTTAAGCCCGCGAGGATCCCCGCCAAAACTCTTTTAGAATAGGCATCGATACCCTTTGTCGGCTCGTCAAGCAGGATAAGGCGCGGCTCCAAAAGCAGCAATTTCGCGAGCGCGGCTTTTTGCTGCTCGCCGCCCGATAGGTCGTAGGGGTGCTTTTTTAGGAGATGCGCGATGTTCAGTTCCGCGCACACGGCGTTTATCTTGCTCTCCGTTTCCTCTTTGGACAGTTTTAGGAGTTTCGCCACTTCCTTTAAGTCGTCCTCCACATCGCTTTTTATAAACAGGATCTGCGGGTTTTGCGGCAAGTACGCCACGTTGTGACGGTAAAGCGAAACGCCCAAATACTCCTTTATCTTTTTGCCGTAAATTCGTAAACGCCCGCGATATAACCTGTTTACGCCGCCGATCACGTTTAAAAGGGTCGTCTTGCCCGCGCCGTTCGCGCCCAATATGCACAAAAACTCGTTGTCATATATATCGAGCGAGAGGCCGTCCAAAACATCGGGCAGGCTGCGCTCGTATCGGAAAAACGCCTCGCCGATTTCCACCGCGTATTCGCGTCCGGCATCGTTTTTCGGTATTGTTTTGCTATCGCCGGCGGCGTCCCGACTGTTGTTTGGCGGCTTGCCGGCGGCGTTTAAACCGTCCAGCGACTTGATTCCGTTCGTGAAGTTGCGCTCCAAATACTCCCTGCCGTCGCGCACGGTCAAGGGGCATTCGCCCTTGCCGCCGCCGTCGACACCGCCGAGATCCTTGAAAACCCGCACGGCGGTAGGCAAGCCGAATTGCATTTTGTGTTCGGGGTCGGCCTCGCGAAGCAGCCCGCCTATTTTTTTCGGCTCGTCGTAAAGCAATACGCCCGCCTTGTTCATGACGACGACCTTATCCGCGATCGGAAAGACCTCCTCCAAGCGGTGCTCCGCCAAAATAATCGTCAAGCCCAATTCGCTGTTCAGTTTTTTCAGCGTGGCGATAAACTCGCTCGCCGCGATCGGGTCGAGTTGGCTTGTCGGCTCGTCCAGAATCAAGACCTTTGGCTGCATGACCATGACGGACGCCAAATTCAACAACTGTTTTTGGCCGCCTGAAAGTTCGTCCGTGCGCTTGCGGTACCAATCGTTGATGCCGAAGTAGCCGCTGATTTCCGCGACTTTGCGACGGATCGCCCCGCTGCCCTCGCCCAAAGATTCCAGCCCGAACGCCAACTCGTGCCATACCTTGTCGGTCACAATTTGATTTTCGGGGTTCTGCATGACAAAGCCGATGTCGCAGGCGGCGGTACGCTCGTCCAGCGATTGAATTTCCACACCGTCGTACAGAATCTTGCCCGGCCTTTCGCCCTTTGGGGCAAGTTGTTTTTTCAGCAATTTAAGCAGCGTGCTCTTGCCGCAGCCCGATTCGCCGCAAACCACGACAAAGCCGCCGCGCTCGATTTCGAGATCGACATTCGACAGCGCGAACTCCTGCGCCCCGTTATACTTAAAACTCAAACCTTCGATACGAATAATCGCCATTTTATATTCTCCCATAATTCCATCAGCCCCGCAAACAGTCCCAAAACCGCAATCCCCGCGTACGCGACGATATCCCAAAGCCCCGCGCTTATGCCCTTAAACGCGGGATAAAAGCCGACGCCCGCGCCCAAAGACATTCCCGCTGTTAAAACGCCCAAGGCCAGCAGTACGAATACCAAAATGAATAGGTCGCGCCGCGTCCACGAATACGTCGCGTAACTCGACCGCCCCCGCAATCCGTACCCCTTCGCGCTCATCGAGTCCGCCGTTTCGACCGAACTTTCCAATGCCCAGCCCACAAGCGCGCTTAAAACCCGAAAACGACTCAAAACGCGGTCGGTGACGCTGTTACTCGCGTACATGCCCATTGACTTTTGCGCCGCGCTGATTTTTTTATACTGCTTTTTCAATTTGGGGACAAAGCCCAGCGTCATGGACAGCACGAGCGACAGGCGCGGTAAAATCCTGCCAAAAAGATAGATCACCTTGTCCGAGGTCATCACGATGCTGTAACATTTGAACCAATAAAAGACCGCGACGATCATCAGGGCGGCCGCCGCGCCGTACAGAATCGCCTCTAACGTCACGGGGTTGTTGTTATAAAAGAACAGAATCGTTTCGCCCTTGTGCACGAACATCGGGTTTATGACGGCGATGACGGCCAGCATGGGGATAGAATACGCGAGGGATTTGAGCAGTTTCCTCATCCCTGTCAGCATCCCCGTGCAAAACACCGCCCCGATAAAGGAAACGCCCAAAAGAACAGGATGGAGCGTGACCATCGTGACCGCCGCCATTCCCACAAAATATACCAGCAGAATGACGGGGTGAAAACTCTCGGTCACCCCGGCGCGCTTTTTATACAGGGCGTTTGCCGTTCTCTTTTCGGCAAAGTCCAAATCGCCCTTGTTTCCTTTGCTTTCCTTCGTTTTTCTCATATCTCCCCTCCTTCGGCGGCATAGGCGCGGTGCAGACGGGCAATAGGATCCGCCGGCGCATATGCCGTCGCACCCAAATTCCAAAAGTCGCCGCCCACGTCGCGCCCTAAATCGCAGGTGTACATCCACTCGACGACGTCGCCGTCCTTTAACTTATATTGCGAGCAGCCGTAGTTGGGAAACCGGCCGTTGACTTGATACATCCAGCCCGACAGCGGGCCGCAGGAAAACTCAAAAAGATGATTGATCCCCTGAACGTACACGCTTGAATACTGATACGAATAAACACAAGCCATCTGTATTCGGTTGTGCCGCACGGCGCGGTTCAAGGTTTCAAACACCGTGTCGCCCGGGCGCAGCGCATACTCGGTAAGGGGCAATAAAATGCCGTCGCCCGGCACATATTTTTCGTATCGCAAATTCGGGTCGAGGTCGCCCCAATTATCGAGTATAGTGTCGCACCGTATGCCCAAAAAAACGGTTTCCGAGCCCTCGGCAATCTCGTCGAGGTGCGTCAAATAATAATCGTCCACCGACTGTATCTTTGTGCCGGTAACGAGAAAGGCGATCATAACGCCGACGATACATAAAACTAAAAGGTCTTTTTTCATTTCGCAGTTTCCGTTCGTTCTGTTTTTTGAGCGGCCCTACCGTATACAGTTGCTCATTGTTATCCGATTTTACCATCTCGAGTGCCTAAGCGCGACCGAAATCATCGGATTTTCCGCGGCAAAAACACTCTCAAAATCGGTTAAAGCATAACCGCCGTCATACTTGATTTGAGCCCAGCCCTCAAAGTTAAAGATTGCCATATCCTCGCTAACCGTTATTTTGTACGGCACATTTAAGAAGTCGTATTGTACGCCCGTAAATTTGAACCCGTCGGCGTTCGTAACCCAGCACAGCATACTTTCAAATCCCGGCGTTCCGCTGAAAACCACGGCAACCGTTTTTTGGCGGTAAACCGTAACCTCGTATTGATAGGTTTCCCCGTCGGTTTTACAGAAGAAATCTTTTATGAAAACAAATTGCGGAAGCGGTTTATACTGCTTATCGGCAAACGGTTGAGAGTCCATATTGACCGGCTGCCCGTCGAAAACTTGAAAAGTATAATAATTTCCGTCCCGCGCGGCATTCTGAAAATTAAATGTCGTGTCAAAGGTATTATCGGTTTTCTTAAACGCTATTTTCAGGCTGTATTTTTTAAGCAGGGTAATTGTAAGCCCGTTTTCGCCGTAATATAAAAGGTCGCGCCACTCCACGGTATAAAACGTAACGGACCCCGAAACGTCCGTAGCGTATTGACTCAAATCCGTCGCGTATTCGTTATAGTCGGTAATCGCTTTTATCAAGCCTAAATGCGCGAAAGCCGCGTCAGAGATAAACGCCGCGAAATCGATTTCGACCGCGCCGCTTTGCACCGAAGCGGATAATTGCGGGGCTTCGTCCGGTATTTCCTTATCGGTGAAAGCGGGAAATGCGTTATAGTTGTAAGCGTCGTATTTAAGCGCGATTTTATTCGCGCCGCCGCCGTACCCGAAAGGCGCGCCGTCCTTGTCGGCAATACGAATACAGACCTTATCGGGAAGATTGTCGTCCCGTTTGCCGAGCCGTATTTCAATACGGCCGGACAAGGCCTCCGAGGGTGTGATTTTATGTTTATAATAGGTAATGCCGGTTTTTTTCGTTTCCCGGCCCGCGTCTATTACGGTAAACTCGTCGCCGTCGCCGTAGTCATTGAGTTCATATCCGTTTGCCTTGTAATTGTAGGAAATTCCGCCGTTCTCGGTAGTGAGTTTTGTGCCTATCGGGTCGTAAAGCGCGAACGTATTATATAAGGGCAAAGCGTTGGCGTTGACGGCCGAACCGTCGGCGTCATCCACAAACCTTATCTCTAACGGCTTTTTGGTTTGCTCCCCGCCGGAGCCGCGCGCGACGGAAAATTCGGAGGCTTTGACAGTCAAATAGCGTTCCGATTGAAGCCCACCGCGGCCGCCCTTTATATAAATCTGCTTGTCGGTGTTTCCGCTCAGGATGTAGTCGTAATTATCTTTAAGCAAAACCGCCTTGGAGTCGCTTATCGCCCCGCTGTCGGCGACGTATCCGTAAGGGAAGGCCTGCACCGTATAATACGCGTTTACAGGCAAATCGTTGTCGATAGTCAATGCCGAAACGCCCGCGCCGATTTTAAGCGCGGGCACCCGGTATTCCGCCCGATAATTTACAAACGGGGCTTTTATCTTTATCTTGTTGGTATAAAAACCCGTGCCCGAAACGGTAATTTCAAAATCGTCGGCGAGAGGCGTTTTAAGATTTTTTGCAAGTTCTAAGGTAACGGCCTTTTTGTCTATCGTCTTTCCCGTTATAGCGTTATCGCCGTCCGAAATCTCAAAGTCAAGGTTCGCGACGTCGTCATAAGTTGCGTTACCCGCTATATTTAAGATAAGCGATACTTTCTTTTTCAAAAGATCTATGCCCGATTTAGTAACCGCGCCGGTTTTTAGGTCGGCCGTCGTAAAGGCAAGCGTAACGGTTTCATAATCCTCGCAAGTGATGATAACGTCGGCCGCGGCGCGGGTTTTCAACGCAATTTTATAAGACGCGCCGTAGCCCGTAACCCTGCCGTTCGGGCATTGCACGGATAGCCCTTCATAGGCTTCCGTAAATTCTAAAATGATTTCAGCGGACCCTTTACCGTTAAACGCGTCGGGCGCCGCGCACGAGGCGCAGAATGCGGCCAAAACCGCGGCCGATACTATTGCGTATGCAATCTTAAAAAATCCTTTTTTCATATTTTTACCCCGCCAGCGTTTCGGTTATTTTTGCCCTCGCCACTTTCCAACTGCAACCGAACGAAAATAAAAAACCCAACAGCAACAATACCCCGAGGCAAACGCCTACCGCCCAAAACACATACTGCCAGCCGATACCTAAACTGAACGGGAATATATTGCCTATTCCGCGGAACAGATAATCGAGCAGTATTTTTATAGCGATACAAATCGCACCGGCAAAAGATATGATCCAAATTGACGCGCGCCCGAAAATCGTAAGCGATTCGGCAAAATACATCAAATTTATAAGCCTGCGCTTTGCGCCAATCGCGCGGAGGACTCCCAGGTAACCTTTTCTGGAATCCACGCTGTGGACAATGGAATTGAACAAATTGACCATAGCGGCAAAGAATATAACGCCGCCAATCACCGCCATAAACAAAATCATGTAGGTAAAGACCGTGTACATCATGTCGATAGAGCCGTAGATTTCGCTTATAAAGTTGGCGGCAACGTATTTCGACGTGTTATCGCCGAAAATATCCGTAAGCCCTGCATTCAAAAACGTCGCCGCGGCTTTAAGCCCGGCGTAATTTTCCGGATCGGCAAAAATTCTGATTCGGCTGTACGGCAAGGCTGTTTCACCGCCGCCGAAATCGATATGAACGCTGCCTTTCGTTTGAAAGGCATTCGCGCCGAGACAGATATACTCCTCGTTCAACGCGTCCGCGTCGTCTGCCCCGTAAGTGGCGAGCGCGTAAGTTTCCGTATACCCGAATTCCTCGTTTGTTTCTTGGACAAGACTGAACGTCGGGTCAAGCGCCGCGCCGCCTTCGGCCAATAGCGAAGCAGTCGTCAGAAACATCATATTGGACATATAGTGCCGCGGAATGCCCGAGTAAGCGAGCGACGCGCCTATCGCCCAATCGGTTGCGTCGGCTTTAATAACCCCCACAACCTTGTAATTATAAAAGAAATAGCGTTCGCGCGTCGGATACGCGGCCGATCG
>JAISFM010000280.1 GCA_031263605.1 Clostridiales bacterium
TTTTGTAATCATAAAATCTAGCCTCACGCCCCCCCCCACAAACGATAATCTTCCTTTATCCGAACCTATTACCTATTACTTATTACTTATTACCTAATCAAGCGAACTTATTATTCGCCTTCAAGAACGCGATAAACTTCTCCATAAGAACGTCATTTTTAATATAATCCAATTCGCGGGCGTTTATTCCGTTCTTGTACTCCTCGAACGGCTTTTCGATTTCGGCGGCGGCGGATTGGATTTTCCCGTCTATATCGGCGTCCTCGACTTTAATGTCCTCGGCTTTGAGGATAGCCTCTATCGTCAAGCGGGTCATAACGGCCTTTTTTGCGTCCTCGGCCCGATCCTTTTTAAAGCCCTCCGCCGTCGTCTTGGTGTACTTGAAATAATCCTCTAACTTCATGCCCTGGTACATGAGGCGGTATTCAAAGTCCTTTAACATAGAATCCAACTGGCTGTCGATCATCGGCGGCGGAATGTCGGCCTCCGCGCCCTGCACGACCTTTTCGAGGATTTCGTTTTCCATCTCGGCGTTGTCTTTTTTTTCGGCGGCGAGGATAAGTTTAGCCAAAACGTCGTCCTTATATTCCTTGAACGTGTCGAAAGAGGAAACGTCCTTGGCGAAATCGTCGTCCGGCGCGGGCAATTCCTTTTGCTTCACCTCGTGAATTTTGCAATGGAAAACCGCTTCTTTGCCCGCCAAATCCTTGGCGTGGTAATCGGCCGGAAAGGTCACGGCAATGTCTTTTTCCTCGCCCGCCGCCGCGCCGATCAATTTATCCTCGAAGCCCGGAATAAAGGAGCCGCCGCCGATTTCCAATTCCTGTTTCTCGGCCGTGCCGCCCTTGAATTTCTCGCCGCCGACGGAGCCGCTGTAATCCAGCGTGACAAAATCGCCGTTCCGGATCGGGCGGGCGGCCTCGACCTTGCGCGCGACGCGTTCCCGCGCCTTTTCGATTTCGGCGTCCGCTTCCGCGTCCCCCACCTGCGTTTTAACCAATTTGCACGCCAAACCCTTGTACGCGCCCAATTTGACCTCGGGTTTCGTAAAGACCTCGGCGGTAAAGGCCGCGCCGTTCCCGTCGATACTTTGAAAATCGATATCGGGCTGGGAAACGGGATAAATATCGGGTTCCTTGTCCAACGCTTCGGCATACAGTTTGGGGAACACGTTGTTAAAGGCGTCCTCGAAAAACACCGACGGCCCGTATATATGCTCGATGATCTTGCGCGGGGCTTTGCCTTTACGGAAGCCCCCCAACTGGTACTTGTTTTTTGTTTTCAAATAGGCGTCGTTCACGGCCTTTTCCCATTCGGCCGCGTCCAACTTAAACGAGAACTTGACCTTGCCCTTTTGTCTTTCCACTTCGCAATGCATAGAAATTATAGTTACTCCTCTTTTACGCTTTTTTCACCATTTAAAAAAAGCCGCGCATTCTATCCAAACGCACAAATATATAGTTTACCATGTTTTTGAATTTTTGGCAATCAAATGACGCCGTTTTTCTAAACAGTGAGTCTTCCAACAAACGCAAGCACAACAAGCCATGACTTACATATTATTTAGATGTTGTTAAGTGAATACCTAATAAAAAATGAAAATTACACAACTACGCGCCGTTCAAGCCTTTACATTTCTCGAAAAAAATGAGATAATATAAGTATGGAACTCGACCAACTTTTATATAAGGAATTGTATTGGCTGCGGGAAGGGCTGAAAGAGCGCGGGCGCGCCGCTGACGGGCGCGCGCCGACCGTTTGCACCAACGAAGCCCTGTACGAGATCGCCCGCTTGAAACCCCGCTCGCGCGAGGAATTTCGCTGCGTCAAGGGCTTGAATACGGCGTTCGTCGAAAAATACGCCGACGCGTTTTTAAAGGTCGTTTTAAAGCGCACCCAAAAGGACGCGCCCGCCGCCCGCGCGCTGACGCTGTCCACGCGCGACGTTTTAAAGGAACTCGAAAAGAAACTGATCAATGTCAACCGCCGCAACCGCTTGCTGTACATGGGCAAACTTTACCCGAAATACGCCTGCGACCTGTACGACGAGAACGGCAAATACGACCCGACGGACATACTGTTCACCAAAAAGGACGTGCGCGTCTGCTCGGCCGCCGACAAGGGCGCGCGCGGGCAGTCGGGCGAGGACAAATACAAACGCCTTGTCGCCCTTTTGCGCGAGGCCGCCAAGGACCGGCGGGAAAAAGGCCAATCCGGCCTGTATGCGGCCTATCCTTTCGTCAAAGGCCGGCTGAACGGCGAGAATTTCGACGTGCGCGCGCCGCTCGCGCTGTTCCCCGTGCTGGTCACGCGGGAGCCGGGCTATATATCGGTCAAATTGGACGAGGCCCGCGACGCGGTTTACAACAACAACCTCATACTCGCGCAGTTTAAATTCGGCGGGAAAAACGCGCCTTTGCCCAATAATATCGTCGAGGACGTTTCCCGCGCGGGGTTCATGAACGCGCTGCTGAAATTCTACGCCGCCAACGGCATCGAATTGAAAACGGAGCCGCCGTCCCCCGCCCCGTTCGCGCTCGCGGGCGCGCCCGCCCCCGTATCGTCCGCGCCCGCCAAATTCGCCGAGTACGCCGGGGGGAAATTCCCGGCGTTCAAGAGCGGCGAACTGTTCGTCGAATACAACGCCGTATTGGGCAACTTCCCCGCGTTTTCCAGCGTCCTGCAAAAGGATTTCGTGGACATCGCCGAAAACGGGCAGATAAACCCGTTTTTGGACGAACTCCTGTCGGGGATCGGCGTGGTGGACTATTACGGCGACGCGGGCACGGCGGCCGAGCCGGACGCGCCGGTTTCCGAGCACGACCTGACCTATATCGGCGACTTGAACGGCTCGCAGGAAAACGTCCTGACCGCGGTCAAAAAGCGCGACGCGCTGGTCGTCCAAGGCCCGCCGGGCACCGGAAAATCGCAGACGATCGCGAGCCTGATCGCCGATTTTGCGCACGCCGGCAAAAACGTTTTGATGGTTTCCGAGAAAAAAGCCGCGTTGGACGTGGTTTATTCGCGTTTGGGCAAACTGAACAAATACGCGCTCCTCATTGACGACACGAACGACAAGCAGGCGTTTTACGCGCAGGTCGCGCGCGCCCTTTCCCTGCCCGCCTTGCCCGAGAACGACGGCGCGGGGCTGCTGATCGCCGCGGACGGGGTTGACAGCCGCGTGAAAATTTTACAGGGCATCGCGGACAAACTCTATTCGGCGAAGGAGCACGGGATCGAAATTTACAAACTCTATTTGACGAACCGCCGGATCGACCCCGCCACGGCGGAAGGCAAGCGGAAATACGAGGCGTTGAAGGCGCGCGTTTCCGCGGAGGCGGCGCGGGTTTTGCAGATGAAATTCCCCGTATTGCAGTCCTGCTATCAAAAATTCCGGGACAAACGCCTTTTGCGGGACGCGTACTCCCTTGTTCAAATCACGTTCGCCGCGCCGTGGATCGGGTGTTTAAAGGACAAACTGACCGAATACGAACTCGCGGACTGCCGCGACCGCGCCGCCGAGGTAGACCGCTTGGCGGACGCGCGGCGCAGGCAAAACGCGCTGAAACGCTTCTTTTCCAAAAACAAAGCCGCCGCCGCGCTGAAATCGCTGGCCGCGAAATATTGTACGGAGTTGGCTCCCGCGCATAAAAAGAACATCCTGCGCAAGGGCATGAACGCCGATATTTTGAAACGCTACGCCGAATACCGTGCGGTCCGGGCGGCATACGAAACGCTGTCCGGCGACGAGGCCGCGTATTTCGACGCGCTTCTGACGGTCGGCGACGTTCTGTACCCCGATTTCCGGTACAAGAATGAAACGCCCGATTTGGCGCACCTCAACGAGGAACTGTTCAATTTCACGGTATGCGATTTTCTGTACGGTTTCGAGGTGGAGAACCGCGGCGCGCTGTTTCAAATCGACAATTTCCGCGAATGCGTGGGGGAAATCGCCCGCTTGATCGCGCAAAAGAAAACGCTGACCGCGGCCGTGCTCGACGCCGTTTTGCGCAAAAATTTGGACAACCTCGTCGCGTCCAAGCGGCAGGGCGAAATCGCGCGCATCTGCGAGAACAAGCGCAAATGGGCGGTCAAAAAATTCGTCGCCGCCTTCGCGTTCGAGTTGTTCCGCGGGATCAAGATCTGGCTGATGACCCCCGAAGCGGTCTCCGAACTGCTGCCCTTGGAAACCGGCTTGTTCGACCTGCTGATTTTCGACGAAGCCTCCCAAATGTACGTCGAAAAGGGCGTGCCGGCTATTTTCCGCGCGAAAAAGGTCGTCATCGCGGGCGACAGCAAGCAGTTGCGCCCCTCGTCGCTAGGCGCGGGCCGGATCGAATACGACGAGGAACTCGACGAGGACAATCCGGAGCCCAACGCCGCGCTCGAAGAGGAGAGCCTGCTCGATACGGCGCGGTTCCGCTATCCCGCCGTCACTTTGAATTACCATTACCGCTCGCAGTTCGAGGAGTTGATCGCCTTTTCCAACTACGCATTCTATAAGGGCGGGCTGTATGTCTCGCCGAACACGGGCACGCCGGCGCGGCCGCCGATCGAGGTCGTCCGGGTTCCCGACGGCTTATGGACGAAACGCCGCGACAACAGAGCCGAGGCGCGCGAGATTTTGAAACTCCTCAAATCGTTTCTGGCCGAGCGCAAGCACGCGGAAACGGTCGGGATTATCACTTTCAACAGCGCGCAGCGGGATTTGATCGAGGATTTGATCGACGAGGAAAGCAAGAAAGACCCCGCGTTCGCGGCGGCCGCGCGCGCCGAGACCGTCCGCAAATCGGGCGGCGAGGACGTGGGGCTGTTCGTCAAGAACATCGAGAACGTGCAGGGCGACGAGCGCGACATGATTATGTTCTCGATCGGGTACGCCAAAAACGAGAGCGGGCGTTTGATTAAAAATTACGGCTGGCTGAACCAAAAGGGCGGCGAAAACCGCTTGAACGTCGCAATTTCCCGCGCCAAGCGGAAGGTAATCGTCGTGACCTCGTTCGACCCCGCCGAACTCGACGTGCGGGACGCGCAAAACGACGGGCCCCGCATTTTAAAAAAGTATTTGGAATACGCGGCGGCGGTGTCGCGCGGCGACAGGGCGGCGGCAAAAGAAATCCTGCGTTCCATCTGCCCGCCGGACGACGCTCTGTTCCGTCATGCCGAAAGCGTTTCCGGCCGCTCGGAAGATTCCCTTCCCCATTCCGAGCGAAGCGAAGAATCCCAACCGCTTTACAAAGACTTTGCGGGGCGCGTGTACGACGCCCTTGTCCGCAAGGGTTTCGAGGTTGACCGCGACATCGGGATCGGCGGGTACAGCATCGACCTTGCGATCAAGCGCGACGAAAAATACGTTCTCGGCATCGAGTGCGACGGCAAACTGTACGGCGGCGCGCAATCGACGCGCGAGCGCGATTACCACCGCCAGAAATATCTGGAAAGCCGCAACTGGAAAATCCGCCGCGTATGGAGTTCGGACTGGTGGCGCGACCCCGAAAAAGAGATTGGGAAAATAACGGACGCGGTTAAATAGGGGATAGGGAATAGTGTCGGTCGGGGGAATTGAAAATTGAAAAGTGTCGGATGCTGACGCAAGAAATAACTTTTATTATGCT